>JANQSP010000012.1 GCA_028283955.1 Bdellovibrionales bacterium | reverse complement strand
GTCTTACCACTCTTACTCTACTTTTGAAGGGCCTCCTGCAAACTCTCAAAACCCTCCCCCTTACACCTCCTCTCCCCACTCCCCTTTAAAAGAAAACTCATCCCCTCATAGAGCTACGCCACAACCCCCTCACCCTCATAAAAAAGACCCTTTTTCAATAAAAAATTTTAAAACCTATTTTAAACAATCATTCTCTTCTCCAGAGAACCAAGTTTCCAGACCATTGGAAATATCTTTGGAAGAAGCCGCAACAGGATGTAAAAAAAACATTTCTCTACAGATAATACGAAAAGGAGTTACTCAAACAGAATCATTTCAAGTTTATATCCCTCCTGGAACAAAAGAACAGGAAAAAATAAAAATTAAAATCCCTAATGAAAATTTATACGTATTTATTATTTATAAAGCACACCCTCTGTTTAGTATAAAAGGCGACAACATATTAATGAACCTGCCTGTTCCTTTTACCCAAGCCATCCTGGGAGGAGAAATAGAAATTCCCACTTTAAGGGGAAGAGTGTCTTTCCAGCTACCGAGTGGCACACACTCCGGCCATACTATCCAACTTAAAGGTCAAGGATTTCCTATTACCGCAAACTCAAAAAAAAGAGGAAATATGCTCATCACTGTTTTAATTGATATTCCGTCTTCCCTTTCAGAAGAGGAAAAAAAATGGGTAAAAAAAATACACAGTAAAAACCATTTATGCCCAAAAGTAGCTGAATTTGATATAAAAACAAAATTATTACTTAAAAATCGAAAAACATGAAAAATCTTCTTATTATAAACAGATAATCATTTGCTTTCAAAATAAAAAGTTTTTATATATATTTACACAAACAGTAAAATAAGAAGGTTGAATTTTCCAAAGAAAAACAAAGAGACAGAAACTTTCAAACCATATAAGAACTGTAATAATGAAAAGTATTTTCCTTTTTTTACTTATTTTTTTTCTTCCTTCCTGCTCTCTGATTCTTAAACAAAAAAGCACACCACAGGTAAAAAAAAAGACAGTTACCGTAAATAAACCACACAAGGTGTCTTTTGAGTCTCAAATTATAAGCAAAGCCACAAAAGAAATAGTATCCGGACCTTTAAAGAAAAAAAGAGTCACGCAATTAAAGAAAGTTTTGAAAAATAAAAAAACCACCGTTTCCAAAGAGGCTATTAGAGTCATTCTTGGCAAACATTTTTTTAAAAAGTCATCCTATAAAAAGGCACTCCATTATTACTCCCAAGTGACAAAAAATCCATGGAAAATAAAAGTTCTCTTGGAAGAGGCAAAAATATATAATCGAATAAACAAACCAAAGAAAGCCATTGATCGAATTAACCGACTTATAGAAGAAGACCCTCCTCCAGCACTACTGGCACAGACATACACTCTGAAGCTCTCTCTTATTTTAAGACAAAAATCCCCTGATCAAAAAGAGCTTCTCAAAACATATTGCCACATCCTAAGTCACAAAAACAATTACACCTACAGAGAAAAAGCCAGGCATCTTATTTTTAATATGAATGAAAGTGACCTGTTTGACATCAAATCTGAAAGTTTTATTGAACCTGTAAAAGAGCTGGTGTTTTTTCGAACAGGAAAAATATTATTTTACCGGGAAAAATTTAAACGTTCTCTTTTTTTTCTTAAAAAATTTCTACGATTTTCCACTGACAGCGCTTTGGAAGAAAAAGCCATAAAATATATTCGAGCTATTGAATCCAGAAAACAGGTAAACCGAAAACATATTGGAGCTATTTTACCTTTAAGTGGACCTTCCTCCAATATTGGAAAACGAAGTCTTAAAGGGTTAAAAATAGGACTGGGGTTTTATTCAAACGAAAACAGTTCCTTTCAACTAACTGTTTTGGATAGCCAGGGACAACCGGACAAGGTAAGAAGGGCGGTTCAAACCCTGGTTACAAAACACCATGTTATCGCCATCGTGGGGGGAGTCTTAAGTCGTACAGCCAACACCTTAGCCGAAGAAGCCCAAAACTTTGGTGTTCCATCCATACTAATGTCACAAAAATCAGGGCTTACTAAAAAAGGACATTATATTTTCCAAAATGGCCTAACAGCTTCATTAATTACCAAACAACTTACTGAATACCTAATGAATCAATTAAAAGTTCGCAATTTCGCTATCCTATACCCTAATGACTCTTATGGAGTGGAATACGCTAATGCTTTTTGGTCTGCAGTGGAGAAAAAAGGCGGGAGAATCACAGGAGCGCAATTTTACAAACCAGGGGAGACAGATTTTAATGGCCCTATAAGACGATTAGCCGGAACATACTATCTTAAAGACCGAATAAAAGAATACAAAGATAAATTAAAAACCTGGTACACAAAAAAATCTTATCTCTCCAAAAGGAGGACCCCCCCTCCAGAAAACATTTTATCTCCTGTGGTGGATTTTGAGGTTTTATTTATTCCTGACTCCATAAAAACACTTAGCCTTATAGCCCCACATATTATTTATAACGATATTCAAAATATTAAACTGGCCGGCCCGGCCTTGTGGAACCAGGAGAAAACCCTGAAGAAACATTCAAAATATATTGATAATATTGTATTTACCGACCCGGGGCTATCCACCTCACAATTTAAACAAACTGATTTTTATAAACAGTTTCTTCAAATATTCAATACTAAACCCCGGCTCTTTGAACTATTGGCATATGAATCCGCTTTAGTACTTTACCAAACTATTGCCAGTGGAGCCGACACACGAAATGAACTAAGAGAAGATCTGGCAAATCTTAGAAAATTTCACGGACCAATGGGTGAAATAGTAATTTCAAACAATAGAGAGTTCCTACGACCCATGAAAATTTTTAAAATGGAAAAAAGTGTTTTATCACCCATTACCTTCTTTCCTTTAATAAAATCTCCTAATAGAGACTTACTTTCTCTTTCTTATAAAGAGATTACTCTTAACCCAGACACTTTCTACACTCCTGTTAAAAATGAACAGCTTTAAACCTGTTCTTACTGCCATAATAAATAACCTTTATCTGGACTTCTGATTATATTTTTATCCTCTTTAATGAGTTTATCTAAAGCCTTTTTCCTTAAATCCGACAAGATAACTATTAAGAAAGGAACAACTTTATGGACAGCAAAATTCATATTCCTCAAAACCTACCTCTCCTTCCTGTAAGAGATGCTGTGGTTTTTCCTTATATGCTTCTATCTTTATATATTGGCAGAGAAAGCTCAAAAAAAGCTATCGAAGAAGCTTTAAACAAAAGTCGTATTATTTTCTTATCGTCTCAAAAAAATGCGGATGAGGAAATAATATCTGACAACTCCATTTTCAAAGTGGGTACGGCAGCCATTATTTTAAGAATGCGCACAATGAAAGACGGAAGAATGAAGGTCCTTCTGCAAGGGCTATCCAGAGCACTCATTCAGGATATTTATGAAAAAAACTCTTATTATGAAGTAAATATTCAAGAAATACAGGACCTGGAGACTCCAGAACTGTCTCCCAAAACACTGAAACTGATGAACGCGGTCAAAGACACACTTAAAACTATCACGGCTCTTGGAGGCCCGGCCTCCCCTGATCTATTAATGATTTTAGATGAAGTAAACCAACCTGGAAAACTAGCTGATCTTATCACCGGGCATTTTGAATTAAAAGTGCATGAGATGCAAAATATCCTTGAAACTGTTGATCCTGAAAAACGTTTAAATCAACTGCATCGCATTTTGAGCAAAGAAGTGGAAATCATTCGAATGCAAAATCGTATTAAAAAAATGGTAAAGAATAATCTATCAACAAAAATTCCAAATGAGTCTACTTTAAAACAAAATCCAAACCTGTCCTATGCTACGCCTTCTCAAGATCCTAAAACCGAGGAAATACAGGAGCTCATACAAAAAGTAACAGACGCACAAATGCCTGAAAAAGCACGAAAAGAAACTTTAAAACAAATTTCCAGACTGGAGAAAATGCACCCGGAGTCCAGCGAAGCGTCCATGATTCGTGGTTATCTGGACTGGATAGTGGATCTTCCCTGGAATAAAAATACCAATGACAATTTGGATTTACATCGAGCCCGGGAAATTTTAGAAAAAGATCATTTTGGCCTTAATGAAGTAAAAGAAAGAATTTTAGAGTTTTTAGCCGTACGACAACTTAAGACAGACTCCCATATTAAAGGCCCTATTTTATGCTTTGTTGGCCCTCCCGGAGTAGGAAAGACTTCTTTAGGCAAAAGTATCGCCACAGCTATGAACAGGAAATATTACCGCATAGCTTTAGGGGGAGTAAAAGATGAAGCAGAAATACGGGGACACCGACGCACTTATGTAGGGGCGATGCCAGGGAAAATCATTCAAGCGTTAAAACAGGTCCAATCCAACAATCCCATTTTAGTTCTGGATGAGGTGGATAAACTGGGATCAGATTTTAGAGGAGACCCTTCTGCAGCTATGCTGGAAGTATTAGACCCGGAACAAAATTGTATATTCAGAGATCATTATCTCAATCTAAACTTTGATCTAAGCAAGGTAATGTTCATTGCCACAGCCAATTTACTCGAAAATATTCCCTATGCTTTAAGAGACCGTATGGAGATGATCACTCTTTCCGGCTACACCCCCAGAGAAAAGGTGGAAATTACCAAGAAATACATTGTAAACAAGGAAATGAAAAACCACGGTATCAGCAACAAAAACATCTCTTTTACGGAAAAGGGTATTACACACCTTATCTCTCATTACACAAAGGAAGCCGGTCTGAGAAACCTTACCCGGGAAGTAGGTTCGCTTTGCAGAAAAGTAGCTAAAAAAGTGGTAATGGGAGAAGAAATCTCCCCTGCTATCACCCCAGAAAAAATTACTGAACTGTTAGGTCCGGCCAAGTACCTAAAGGAAGATCAATTAAAAGAAAGTAAAGTAGGAGTGAGTACAGGATTAGCCTGGACACAATCAGGAGGAGAAATCCTTTACGTAGAAGCTATTCGAATCAGTTCTTCTACAAACAAAAGCATCATTCTGACCGGTCAGCTGGGAAAAGTAATGGAGGAGTCAGCTCAAGCGGCTTATTCTTATATTCGCATGTACTCTGAAAAAGTGGGCATTCCCAACAACTGGTTTAAGAAAAACGAAATCCATATCCATCTTCCCGCTGGAGCTATTCCCAAAGATGGCCCCTCTGCCGGTGTCACCTTAGCCACCGCCCTTATCAGTCTCATCACCAACACTCCCGTCAGAAAAGATATTGCCATGACAGGAGAAATTGGACTTCAAGGACAAGTTCTTCCCGTTGGTGGCATTAAAGAAAAAGCTTTGGCGGCCTTAAGCCATGGCATTGTCAATGTTATCTTACCCCTAAAAAACAAAGCAGATATTGAAAATAACAACTCAAAAGATAACACTTTAAAAGAATTAAGAGAAAAAATGAATTTTATCTTTGTAGAAAACTTAGACGAAGTCTTCGCTATTGCACTGGAAAAGGAAGACACAAAAACAATTAGAGAAAAACCAGTTGTGTCTATTGCCTCTTAAAAAGAAATCACTATCCATAATAAAAATATTCATTCTGTCACCAGGGAATCCAAATACTTACCATTAGTTTAACTCCAGCCATTCCTCCATTTCTTTTTCCTGGTACAATAAAGATTTCAGTTCTTTATTTTCTTTTTCCAACAACGCCACTAAAGTATTCAAATCCGCTATCTGATTTTGTTGTTCGTTGATTTTTTCTTCCTTTTTTTCTATCTGACTATAAAGCTCTTTTTGAGAGTCCATCATTTTAAGCAAAAAAGAGGGATCCTTTAAAAAAACAGCTGATAAGTCGTCCTTGGCTCTCCTGTCTGTCATATGCTCTCCAACCTCTTCTTCTTCCGGTTTTAACTGCTGCATAACCGCAGAAAAGGACGCAGAAGGATCTTGAGAAAAGGTTCTTTTTTTATCATCAGGATTAAAATGAGACCCTGGTTTACCGATCTTTTTTTGCTTCGCCTTCTGACGCTTATTTAAAGCAGCTGGACTTTGGTCTTCTAAAAAGTATTTACCAAACTTGAGACTATAAGGAAATTGGCCATTGCGAATTCTCCTCCTCAGAGTAGAAACACTTATATTATATTTATTTGAGTATTCAGCTAAAGACAAATATTGACTATCCATAATTCCCTATTCTCAAACATTGACTATTCATTTTGAATATCCAAAATACCACTTATCTAAATAAATATAATAAAATTTGAATAGTCAATTTTTTACTTTCAGCATATTTAGAGAGAAATAAAGCTAATTTTAAAGACACTTTGCAACAAAATATAAGAGCTCGGATAAGAACATTTGAATAGTCAAAAAACCTCACATCTGAATAGTCAGCCTTGTCAAATTATACAGACTATCCAAACAGAAAAAAAGAAGGAAGAAAACCACTAATTAAAATAAAACAAGCTAAAACCAGTAAAACCGGGGTTAAAAAGCGAGGAAAAAAAACGGCTTCCTCTTCTCCTATCGGCTCTGACTTCTTCATATACATAAGCGCTATCGGTTTTAAATAATAAAACAGAGCAATACTAGATCCTATAATTGTCCAAAAAAGCATCCACCATAAGCCCTGGTCTAACAAACCATAAAACACCAGTAACTTAGCAACAAAACCTCCCGTAGGAGGCACCCCCGCCAAACTCAATAAAAAAAGAGTAATTAAAAAAGCATGAAAAGGCTTTTGACGAGACAGATCATTCAACCTATTTAAGTCTATTGCAATATCGTTTTCCCGTTCAAAAATCCTCAAACAAATAAAAATACCCACTGTCATACAAACATACACTATTAAATAATAGAGCAAAGACGTCCCTCCAAAATAAAAGCCCATCTGAGAAGAAATAAGTATCATAAGTAAATAGCCAGAATGCGCCACTGTAGAAAAAAGAAGCATTTTCTTAAAATCCTTTTGTAGCAGGGCAATAATATTACCAAATAAAACACTTAACACAGCCAGCCATTGAAAAACAGACAACAAAGAGGACATCTCCGGAAGAGAAAAAACACCTTTCGTCCATTCAAAAAGCAGTACAAATATTGTGACTTTAAGGCCTGTTGCCATAAGAACCAAAAGAGGAGTAAAAGAGCCTGAATACACATCTGGAAGCCAAAAATGAAATGGGAAAATAGAAATTTTAAATAAAAAACCCACAAGAATAAAAACCAAACCTAAAACCAAAATCCGAGAGGTCATCATCAGTTCCGGAGTTTGTTGAAAAACTTTGTGCAAATCAAAATGTCCCGCTGCCCCTAAGACAAAAGAAATACCATACAGCAAAACAGCCGAAGCCACAGAGCCTAAAACAAAATATTTAAAACCGGCTTTAAGGGCGGATGAACCAGTGCGTCCCAAAGCAATCAATAAATAAAAAGCCAATGAAGCCAATTCCAAACCAATAAAAGCCATAAGCAGGTTGCCGGACCACAACAAAATTAACAGTCCAAGTAAAGAACCGGATTTTAAAAACAACGTCTCGGAAAAATGATCTTTATCTACATGAGGGTGCTGAATACTCATAAACACCACAAAAACCCCCACCAACAACAAAACAAAGGACGCTAAAGCCCTAAACTCATTAAAAACCAGGGCAGAGTAAAAAAGGCTTTCTTCTCCAGAGGAAGGCCAAAAGTACAATAAAAGAAACAGAGAAGAAAAAATTCCCATCAACACAAAGCCAGAAGAAAGAAAAACAGACACCTCCCTGTTTTTATTCAAAACCTTCACACTCAAAGGAATGAGACTAAACAGAAACAGAGACCACAAAGGAGAACTCAATAACAAGTCATTCATGTGAATACTTTCCTATTTGAAAAACGGGTTGTGCATCCATTTGCACTCTTTTTATACTCAACTCATAATTTTTTCTTTGATTCTGCAAATGATTTAAAGAAGCGGAAGAATATTTAAGAAAAAAGCCAGGAAAAACTCCCATACCGAAAACCAAAAGAACAAAAGGAAAAATAAGCCCTATCTCCCTTTTAGAAAGTAAAGAAGCCTTTTTGGAAAGCTCAGATACAGGGCCGAAAAAGACACGATGAATAAGGTATAATATATAAACAGCACCAAAAACCACACCAGAAACAGCAAAAACCAAGGCCCACCAGTTCTTAGATGTAAAGGTCCCCATCAAAACAAAAAACTCGGATATAAAGCCCCCTGTAGAAGGAAGAGCAATAGCGGAAAGAGAAGTAATAATAAAAAAAATCACCAACCTCGGCATTTTCTTCGCCAATCCACCGTAGTCCGCAATATTCAAACTCTGCGTTCTTTCATAAATCATTCCCACCAATAAAAACAAGGAAGCAGATGAAACAGCATGAGTGAGCATCTGATAAAATCCTCCTATCAAACCATATAGATTTAAGCTAAAAAACCCCAATAAAACATAAGCCATATGAGATACGGAAGAGTAAGCCACCAGTTTTTTCATATTGGTTTGCGCTAAAGCCATAAAAGCTCCATACACTATTCCTATACCTGCCAGCAGGCATACAACAGGGGCAAAAAACTCAACTGACTGGGGAAACAAAGGAAGTAAAAAACGAAGAAAACCATAAGCGCCCATTTTTAAAACCACTGCGGCCAGTACAGCGGAACCCGGAGCGGGTGCCTCTACATGCGCCAAAGGCAACCAAGTATGAAAAGGAATAAAAGGAAGTTTAATAGCAAAAGCCAGAAAGAAACAAAGAAATAAGACATTTTGTGTACTAAATAAAGAGGTTTTTATAAAAGGTAAATCCAGTTTATAAAACTCCAAAATACTGGCGCTTATCTCTCCTGTAGATTGCAGAGTCAGTCCCATTAAAGCCACCACGGCAGCCAATAAAAACAGGGAGCCAAAAGCAGTATAAATAAAAAACTTAAAAGCTGCGTACACTCTGTCTTTGCCTCCCCAAATGCCAATAATAAAGTACAAGGGGATAAGAGAGCTTTCAAAAAAGATATAAAAAAGTACCGCATCCATAGCTAAAAAAGTTCCCATCACAGAAGTACTCATTAAGAATAAACAACAGTAAAAAGCGGGAGCCTTTTCTTTTATCAAACTCCAGGAAGCTCCTACACAAACCACCAGAAGAAAAGATGTTAAAATAACAAACCAAAAAGAAAGACCATCCAGGCCAATAAAATACTCAATACCCAAAGCGGGAATCCAGGAAAGTCTCTCTACCAACTGCAGCTGCTCTGTCTGAGAATCAAAAACCTTAAACAAAAAAAGACTGAATAAAAAATAAAAGCCCGCAAAAAAAACGGCACACTTACGACATAAATCAGGGTTCTTTACAAAGATCAAAATCACGCCAAAAAACAGGGGAAGAAAAATGAGAGCACTTAACATATACCCTTACCTTCTTTCCATATAACAGTTTAATAAAATACACATAACACCATTCTCCTGGAAATATTCACCGAATCAACACTGTTAAAATACAAACAATTAAACCAAACACCATGAATAAAGTATAATCCTGCATTTTTCCGTTTTGCCAGCTTTCAAAAAGCTCCTTCAAAGAGAGCAGCCATTTTTGAATCAACACAATAAAACCCTGAACTACTTTTACATCCATTCCCTGCCATAAATCATGGCTGATACTTAAGACTGGCTTTACAATTTTAGAATGACAAAAAGAATCCACCTTTAAAGCCTCTTCCAGTATGTTAAACAGGCCTAAGTTGCTTTTCTTTAAAGAGTTTAGCCACTTTTCTTTATTTAAGTAAAACCAACTACACATTAATATTAAAAGTAAAATTAAAGCAGAAGAACCTATCATCAACACCCCTTCCGCCAAATGAGACCCTGTAAACGCAGTATGAGCAACAACCGGTTTTAAATACTTTTCAATCAAATGAGGAGGGTGCATCGGCAGGTACTCACTTATTAAATGGGGAAGGCCCAATAAACCACCAAACAGGGAGAGTAAAGCCAAAGCAATAAGAGGAAAGTTGGAAAAAAAACCACCATCATGAGGCTTTAACCCAGCCTTCAAGCGACTCTTCCCATGAAACACCAACATATAGAGCCGACCCATATAAAAAGCGGTTATGAAAGCCGTAAGCGAAGCCAAAGAGAAAATACCCCATTTTCCTGAAGCAAAAGCCGACCACAAAATCTCATCCTTACTAAAAAAACCGGAAAAGGGAGGCATACCAATAAGAGCTAAAAAACCCATTGAAAAACAAATCCATGTAACAGGGAGGTGTCTTCTTAAACCTCCCATACGATAAATATTTTGTTCTCCGTTTAGAGAATGAATAACAGCCCCCGCCGCCAAAAATAAAAGGGCCTTAAAAAAAGCATGAGTGAGGAGATGAAATACAGATGCAGTAAAAGCCCCCAATCCAGCCGCTACAAACATGTAACCTAATTGCGAAACAGTGGAGTAAGCCAACACTTTTTTTATATCACTTTGCGCACAGGCAATTAAAGCAGCTATAAAAGCCGTCACGGCTCCTGTCCAACTGATAAGAGTGAGCACTTCCGGAGCCAACACAAACAAAAAATTCATCCTCACAATTAAATAAATACCCGCTGTCACCATTGTAGCGGCGTGAATAAGCGCTGAAACAGGCGTAGGGCCTGCCATGGCGGAAGGAAGCCATATATAAAGAGGAATCTGTGCCGACTTACCTATAGCCCCCATAAACAAGAAAAAGCAGGCCCATTTTACAGAACCCAAATCATTCTCTCCAGCCAACTTAGACAAAACACCAAATTCCAAGGAAGAAAACTGCTGAAACAACAGAAACATTCCAATTAAAAAACCTACATCCCCTATACGATTAACGACAAAAGCCTTCATACCCGCTGCGGCTTTTTGCTTATCTGTAAACCAAAATCCAATTAACAAATAAGAACACAGTCCCACTCCCTCCCAACCTAAAAACATCAAAAACAAATTATCCGCCAACACCAAAGTAAGCATGCTGAAAACAAAAAGATTTAAATAAGAAAAATATTTTGCCGGACGGGCATCATGCGACATATAGTATACACTAAAAACGTGAATCAAAAGCCCCACACCTGTTATCACTAAAATCATCACGACACTTAAAGGGTCCACTAAAAAAGAAAAAGAGACTTTAAAACTCGATAAATCCAACCAATTAAAAAAAGATACAGTCACAGAAGATTCTGAATAACGAGACAAGAGACACCATAAAGAAACCGCGCTCACAAAAGAAATAAAACAGCTTGCAACACCTATAAAAGAGGCTACTTTAACATTTTTATCTCGCCACCTTAAGCCATTAAGAAAACCGCCCAACAAAGGAGTTGATAAAAGAAATGCTATGGCTATATTCAACATAAAAGTCACCTTAGTAATTCAAGTTTCGTATCTTCCCCACATATTCCATTAAAAAGACAAAAAGCGCTTTTCAACAGTTTCATTTGGGAGAGTCCTCAAGAGAAGAAAGGTCTGTTCCCGTCCACTGCCGGCTGATAAGAACAATGAGTGCTAACCCAACACCCGCTTCCGCTGCGGAAATAGTCATTACAAAAAAAGCAGCCACTTGGGCAGATAACAAAGAATAAAACTGGCTAAAAGTCACAAAGGAAAGATTTACCGCATTTAACATTAACTCCACGCTCATTAGTATGACCAAAAGGTTCCGCCGGGTCATAACACCAAAAAGCCCTATAATAAACAAAAGAAGAGAAACCAATAAAAAGTGATTCAACCCTACGTCCATTTTCGTTTATTCCTTCTTCTTTGTATTCATGACATCAGCTGGCCCTTCTCTTTTCGGACGACACAGCACAGCCACTCCTACAGCAATTAAAAGTAGCAAAATCCCCAGCACCTCAAAAGCCAATACATATTCTGTAAAAAGTAAAGAGGAAAGTTCTTTTGTAGAAGTCGTTTTCAAAGCCTGTGCCGACTGGGGATGAAATAAATGAAGAGAAAGAGGAAACACTCCTGCTATCAAACCGGTTAAAAAAAACAAACTGGCCAACTTTGGCCACAGCCCCCCACTAAACAAAATATAGTTCTTCCGTTTTAAATCAAAAAGCATCACCACCATAACAAACAATACCATGACAGCACCGGCATAAACCACCACCTGAACTCCTGCTATAAAATGCGCTCCCAAAATAAAGAAAAGCCCCGCCAGAGCCAACATGGATCCCGCCAAATGCAAAGCACAGACCACCATGTCCCTATGAAGAACCGTTATCAATGCTCCATAAAGAACTAAGAAAGACAACAAAACAAAAACTGGCTCCGCCACCTTAAAAACTCCTCATTAAAAAAATCCAGACTCCTGTAACAATAGTGTTCACCAAGGCCCAAGGTAAAAGGGTTTTCCAGCCCAGATCCATTAGTTGATCGTACCTAAAACGCGGAAGAGTCCAGCGCACCCATATAAATACCCATAGAAAGAATAACAGCTTTAACATAAACACCCCATGTAAAATAAGAGATGTTAAAATACTGTTCCAACTCGGATGGAAAGAGCTAAAAAGCAAGTTCAACTTCTCCGGAGTTAAAAAAGGCCATAAAGTATAACCTCCAAAATAAAAAGTCACCATCAAAGCGGACGCCACCAGCATATGACCATACTCTCCCATATAAAACATAATAATCTTCACACCACTGTACTCTGTATGATAACCGGCTACCAGCTCGGCCTCCGCCTCCGGCAAGTCAAAAGGCAGACGATTAGCTTCAGCAAACAAAGCAACAAACAGCAAAATTGCTCCCAAAGGCTGATAAAAAATCCCCCAATTGGGAAGAAAGGGGATACTCACCTGTTTACCAAAAAAATAAAATTGCAAAGGGTTATTTTGAGCGGCAATAATTTCAGAAAAACTAAAAGTGCTGAAAAGCAAAAGAATTCCCACTATAGAAAGACTTAAGGCTAATTCATAACTAATAGCCTGAGCGCTGGCTCGCAAGGCCCCATAAAGGGAAAACTTACTCCCCGAAGACCAACCAGCTAACAATAAGGAATATACCGCCAGAGAACTCACCCCCAACACAAAAACAATACCAATACTAATTACAAAAGACTGAAAATAAAAAGTATAAGGACCCCAACTGCGGCCCAGCCATTCAAAAGCCTGAATTGTAACAGGAGAGGAAAGGGGAATAGCCCCAAAAGCCAAAGCCGCGGGAATAAGAGATAAAACAGGAGCCGCATAAAAAAAATTCTTCCGGCCTTTATGTCCTAAAAAATCCTCTTTGCACAAAAACTTCACCAAATCCGCCAGATTTTGTACTAAACCCAAAGGCCCGATACGGTTTGGCCCAAAGCGATTTTGAATAAAAGCGGAACCTCTGCGCTCCACCCAAACCAAAAGAGGAACCATTTGCACCATCAATAAAAAAATAACAGCTATCTTTATAAAATTAACCGTTATTTCAAAAAAATCACTTCCCATTTTTAACTAAGAAAAACCCTTCCCTTATAAATCAAAAAAGAATAGATCCAAAAACTTCATTACAGTTTTTTATCTGCTTTAAATATTACTTCCAACTCAGTGCTTTCGAAAATATTTCCCAAAATAACCCGTACACAAAAATAAGAAGAAATATTATCATAGCCAACAACACTTCCAAACCCTGTCCTTGAGATAAAAAGTCATTGAAAGTTAAGGCCCAAGGATAGAGAAAAATAATTTCAATATCGAATAAAATAAACAAAATAGCTGTTAAATAAAACTGAACAGGCACCCGAGAGCTCTCTTTTTCCTGTCCCTCAAGACCACACTCATAGGGAAGGCTTTTAGCCTTTGTAGCAGGGCTCTTTGCTTTAGCTCCAAACCAAGCGGCAACAGACAACATAAGCCCTCCGAACGTAACAACTATCAAAACACAAACAAAAATGGGTATTAATGAATTCATTTGGCCTCACTTAGGATAGAGTTTTTCTCCGTACTAACATGTCACCGTACCTGTCTTGTTTAAAGTCTGACTTAATTCTCCAGATCCATCGTCCTTTTTATTAAGACACAAATACTGAATTTGCTCAATAGCTTAAGCTATCTCCACTAATCTAATTTGAAAAACCCTGTCTTTCAAGATAATCTCCTTATGTTCCAGGAACGACAACATAATTTCAAACCAAAAGGGTTTATTTCCAGAATAAGAAAGGGTTTTATGCAGAATCAATTCACACGATCAGACCTATCAGCCTGCCTTGAACAACTTAAGTCTGGACAAACACAAGTGATCCCCCTGCACCCTCATCCTCTTCTTATCGCCTACCTGTTACACCACTTAGAAAACGCCGGACCTCATATTTTAATCTCCGCACAAAAGCAGCTTTTATCCCAAATTCATCAAGCTCTGACTTTTTTTGAACCTGAACAAAAGGTTTTTCACTTTGAAGAAAGAATATTCTCAGAACAAAAGCAACTGAATATTTCTCATCAATTTGAACATAAACGTCTCCAATTTATGATCCAGGCGCAAAAAGCCGTCAACACAGATATTTTTACAACCAGTGCCCCAAGCCTTATGCAAAGAGCCGTGCCTCCTGACCTACTGAAAAAAAACTTTGTTTATCTTAAAAAAGGAGAAAAGCTAGCCCCCGACTTTCCAGCTATATTAATCAATCTGGGATATTTAAGTCGAGATCGTGTAGAGCAAATAGGAGAATTCTCCATGAGAGGTTCTGTAATGGATATTTTTTCTCCTTTACATGGTCCTCTTCGAACGGAACTCATCGGGGACGAAATCGCACAAATAAAAACCTTTAATATTAAAAGCCAAATAAGTGAAACAGAAATAAAAGAAGTACAAATTCCTCCAACCAAAGAATGGAGTATGTACAACAGGAAAGAAACATATCAAAAAATAAAAAAAATTATATCCACACGAACAACGGAAGAGAACATACTTCCCTCCTTTTCAAAATGGAATCAATTTTTACTTCAGGGGGCTTCCGCTCTATACTTAAATGAAAATGTAGATAACATTTTACCTTCTTTCCAAAGCAACAGTCTTTCTCTTTCCCAAAAAAAGCCTCAGCGACAAAAGAAAATAAAAAACTATGATTTCTTAATGAACTGGGAAGCGGCCTTTATTCATCAGTCTCAATCTATCATCCTGGATCACTTTTCTTTCCCTCTGATCTGGAGCCTGGACGGAGTCAGTATATCCGCTCCAAACCCCTCGCTAAAAAAAATAAAAGAAAACCTGGAAGAAAACAAGAAAGACTCTTGCCCTTCTTTCCAGGATATATATTTGCCCATTGGAAAAAACAAAAAAATAAGGGAAATTATATTTAATCCCCTTGCCTGCCCCACTCGGAAAAAATCCGACGGTTTGGTTCTTAAAAATTTTTTTAAAAACCCCCATTGGACTACACAAATAAAAAAACAAAAGGAAAAGGGCCTGTTTGTTTTCATTTCCGCCGGAAAAGAATACACAAGAAAACAGATCACAACAAAATTGGAAAATTTGGGAATGACAGTAAAAGAAGAAGGTGCGTGGTCTGAAATGAGACAAACTCAACAGCTTGAACCACATACCATACACCTGGTGAAAAACCTTAATTGCGATAGCCTTATATGGCCGGAAGAAAATCTCCTTTTTTTAAGAGCAGACTCCTTTCTTCCCCCTTCCAAACCAAAAAATCCCCTTCCCCAGGAAGACATACAAGGTTTAAGCTTTAACTTTTCTGAACTTCAGTCGGGAAATCTGGTAATACACAAACAATATGGAATAGGTTGTTTTCAAAAACTGGAGGTTGTGGATTTTGGAACAGGAGAAAATGAATTTCTCGTCCTGGAGTATAAGGACAAAGACCTGCTGTATATTCCTGTTTACGCTTTCCATTTAATACAAAAATACTCCAGTCCTTCCATAGGAAACAAAGTGTTACTGGATAAACTGGGAGATAAAAGATGGTTAAGAACAAAAGAAAAAGTAAGAAAGCGAATACGAGAGATGACCATGGGGCTAATGAACCTATACAGCCTCAGATCCTCCTTAAAAAGAAAAAGGTTTTCCTCCTCAGGAGAAAACTTTGAACAATTTACAAAAGATTTTCCCTTCACGGAAACTCCCGATCAAAAAAAAGCTATTGAAGATATATTAAAAGATCTGACCAAAAAGGAACAGCCAACCGATCGCCTCATTTGTGGAGATACAGGATTTGGAAAAACAGAGGTGGCTCTACGGGCGGCTTTTACAGTAGTCGAAGATAACTTCCAGGTGTGCCTTATGGCTCCCACCACTATTTTAAGCTTTCAACACTTTGAAAGATTTAAAGAAAGATTAAAAAACTGGCCCATCACTATTCGGTTACTCAATCGCTTCACCTCTTTACAGGAAAGAAGGCAGATCCTTAAGGAAACAGAAGAAGGGACAGTGGATATTCTCATCGGAACCCATCGGATTTTAAGCCGCGACATTCACTTTAAAAAACTAGGTCTCCTTATTATCGACGAAGAACATCTATTTGGTGTAAAAAGCAAAGAAAAAATCAAAAACTGGTACTCCCATGTGGACACAATAAGTCTTTCCGCCACACCTATTCCCAGAAGCCTCAGCATGAGCTTGGGCGGTTTAAGAGATATAAGTGTCATCTTTACCCCGCCTCCAAACAGAAAAGCGGTAGAGACTTTCATCAGTCCATTTAATGAAGGTCTGATTAAAAAAGCTATTTTAAAAGAGCTGGATCGAAAAGGGCAGATAATTTTTATCCACAATCGTATTAACGACATTCATAAAGTAGAGGAAAAATTAAAAACCCTCCTTCCCTCTGTCAAAATACAAACGGCCCATGGAAAAATGAAAAATTTACAACAAAAAGTGGTCTTGGATTTTTTTTATAAAAAATTCGATCTCTTACTTTGCACCACAATCGTAGAATCAGGTATGGACTTCCCACAAGCCAATACTTTATTCATCAATCGGGCGGATCAATTCGGTCTTTCCCAATTACATCAACTCAGAGGAAGAGTGGGCCGGTCAGAACGACAGTCTTATTGCTATCTATTAATAGATCCGCTAAAACCGCTTTTCCCGTCAGCTATGGAAAGATTAAAAATCATTCAGGAAAATAACCAACCTGGAGCAGGAATAAGAATCGCCCAGTACGACCTGGAAATGAGAGGGGCGGGAGAGTTAATGGGAGCCGAACAGTCCGGATTTTTACATGATATAGGTTATGAAATGTATTTTGAACTTCTAAGGGAAAATATTAATTCCTTAAAAACAAATGAAGTGACACCCGCTCCTGAGCCGGATTTAAAGTTTAAACAGGCCGCCTTTTTTCCCCATAAGTACATTCCCCATGAAAAAATCCGGCTTATGTTTTATAAAAAACTATCCATGGCAGAATCAGAGAAAGAAGTGGAGAAAATAAGAACAGAACTAAGGGATTTCGCCGGCCCTCTACCTGAAGAAGCAAAAAACCTGATCTTACTTGGTCATTGCCGATGGCTTGCAAAAAAGTGGCATATAAGAGAACTTTTCCATCAACCACCCTGGCTTTATGTAGGCTTGGCCGACAGTACTCCCATCCCTATTCCCCGAATTCTTCAATGGATCGAAAACAAGCTTTGTAAATGGCATGATAAAAGCACCCTTAAATTCCTCTTAGAAGAAAATAGCCTGCATTCCATATTAACACTACTGAAAAAAATAAGATGATCTCTCTATTTTCTTATTAAGGATAAGAAAGTTCTTTGTTTTTGTTCTTCCTGTCTTAACTTTCTTATTTCCTCAGGAGAAAGCTGAGCGTTTTCCAGTTCTCCTAAAATACCCTCCAGGGTTTTTCTCACTTTTTGTTCATCCAAAGCTGCCTTGGTTTCAGCTGATTCCGCCAATACCACCACCTTATCCGCCTGCACTTCACAGTATCCCCAACTGACCGCTATCTCTCCAAACTCTTTTTCTTCAGACAAACGATACTTTAATAACCCGGAGCCCAAAGTGGAAACCAAAGGGGCGTGACCGGGAAGAATGCCCATCTCCCCTTTTATGCCAGGAACCAAAAGCTCCTGTATCACTACGGAGTCCAAAATCATTTTTTCCGGTGTCACGACGGTTAATTTCATGGCTTAAAAAAACACTCCTCTCTTTAAGCTTTAAGAGACTTGGCTTTTTCCAAAGCTTCCTCCAGGGTTCCCACCATGTAAAAAGCCTGTTCCGGCACATCATCACATTCCCCTTTTAGAATTTGGGAAAAGCCCTCCACTGTATCTTTCACATCCACATATTTTCCCTTCATACCGGTAAAAGGCTCCGCCACAAAAAAAGGCTGGGATAAAAACTTTTGTATTTTCCGGGCCCGATACACCGTTTGTTTATCTTCCTCACTTAATTCATCCACACCCAAAATAGCAATAATATCCTGAAGCTCTTCATACCTTTGTAAAACCTCTTGCACCGCCCGGGCGGTTTTGTAATGCCCCTCTCCCACAATTTCTGGAGCCAAAATACGGGAAGTGGAGTTCAAAGGATGAACCGCCGGATAAATTCCCAAAGCGGCAATCTCCCGATCCAAATTGGTTGTCGCGTCCAAGTGAGTAAAAGCGGTGGCGGGAGCCGGATCCGTATAGTCATCTGCTGGAACATAAATAGCCTGAACAGAAGTAATAGATCCTTTTTTAGTAGAGGTGATTCTTTCCTGAAGAGTTCCCATTTCCGTAGCCAAGGTTGGTTGGTATCCTACCGCAGAGGGAATTCTTCCCAACAGAGCGGAGACCTCCGCTCCAGCTTGCGTGAAACGAAAAATATTATCCACAAAAAGCAACACATCCTGATTTTCCTGATCCCGAAAATATTCAGCCACCGTTAAACCACTTAAAGCCACTCTGGCCCTGGCTCCGGGAGGTTCATTCATCTGACCATAAACCAAAGCTGTTTTTTCCAAAACCCCGGACTCTTTCATCTCTAAAAACAAATCGTTTCCCTCTCTGGTTCTTTCCCCCACACCGGAAAAGACAGAGTAACCTCCATGCTCACTGGCAATGTTTCGAATAAGCTCCATAATGATCACTGTCTTCCCAACACCCGCTCCTCCAAAAAGACCTACTTTTCCCCCCTTCATATAAGGAGCCAAAAGATCCACCACCTTGATTCCTGTCATAAGCATTTCTGTCTGAGTGGATTGTTCTTCCAGAGAAGGAGAAGGTCGATGGATAGGCCAGTACTCTTTCGTCTTAACCGGTCCCGCTTCATCCACAGGGTCTCCCGTAACATTTAAAATCCGACCCAACACTTCTTTTCCCACCGGCATCTGAATCTTATGACCTGTATTGACTACCTTTGCCCCTCGCACCAAACCTTCTGTGGCGGACATGGCTACCGTACGACAAACATTGTCACCTAAATGTTGAGCCACTTCCAAAGTAAGATCTTTTTCCTCCACCTTCAAAGCGGTTAAAATAGGAGGCAGCTTGCCTGCCGGAAACTCCACATCCACCACAGGACCCAAAACCTGTTTAATCTCTCCATCGTTTTTACTTAGGGCAGAATTATCTCTCATAGCCACTCCTCATTTCTTTTTTTACTTAGGGCAGAATTATCTTTTATAGTAATTCCTCACTTCACTTAAAGTCTGTACAAATAACATAGTCATACCGCTCTAGCCACTTTTAATTAAAGTGCTAACTCTTCATGGCTTCCGCTCCACTGCTTACTTCTATAAGTTCTGTCGTAATAGAGCTCTGCCTCATCTTATTAAAAGTCAAAGTTAAATTTGAAATAATATCCTGTGCGTTTTTAGTGGCGTTTTCCATAGCCGACATACGGGCACCATACTCAGCAGCCACACTTTCACACATACAGCGATACACCTGTACCGTAAAATGTTTCTCTATTAAATCTTCCAACAACTCTTCCGGAGGCACTTCAAAAATCAAGTCTTTTGAAAAGCCCTCCTGTCGAACCAAAGGAGCGACAGACAGGTCCACCGGTAAAAACACCTCTTTTACCACTTTCTGAGATATAGCGGATTGAAAACTGTTATAGACAAAATAAATGCCATCATAATCCCCATCACTAAAGTTTTTCATCAACTGATGAGCCACTTTGCCGGCTAAAGGATAGGAAATCTCTCTATCCAACTGAAACATTTCATCTACCGGAGAAACACCTCTAAATTGAAAATAGTTTTTTGCTTTTTTTCCGATAAAGAAAAAATCCAAATCGTATTCATCATGAGAGCGATAAAAGTCTTCCGCAAAACGACAGATATTATTATTAAACCCTCCACAAAGCCCCCTGTCAGAGGTTAACACCACTAACAACACTTTTTGCATTTTATCCTTTCTCATCAACAAGGGATGGCTGATGTTACAGGAAAGGGCCACATCCGCCATAACAGAAAGAATATTTTCAGCATAAGGGCGTAAGTTTAAAATACGCTCTTGCGCTTTTCTTAGCTTAGCCGCCGCCACCATTTTCATAGCTTGAGTAATCTGCTCCGTGTTTTTCACACTGGATATACGAGTACGAATTTTTTTTAAACCAGACATTTTTTAATTTTGTCCTTCAAAAGCAGCTTTAAATTCCTGAAGAATATTTTCAAGTTGCGTTTCAATCTCTTCTGTAATCTTTTTTTCCGACTTTATTTTATCCAATAATTCAGAATAACGGGTTTTTAAAAATTGCCTGAACTGTTTTTCATAAGCTAAAACCCGCTTCTCGGAAATAGAGTCCAGATAACCTTTCGTCGCTGAATAAATAAGTGCTATTTGTATTTCTATATCCAAAGGTTCATTTTGATCTTGCTTGAGAATCTCCACTAACCTGCGCCCTCTTTCCAATTGAGCCTGAGAAGCTTTATCCAAATCAGAAGCGAAAGCCGCGAAAGCCTCTAAAGCCCTAAACTGAGCCAACTCCAATTTTAAACTCCCCGCCACTTGTTTTATGGCCTTGATTTGTGCCGCTCCCCCCACACGGGAAACAGATTTACCCACATGAATAGCCGGGCGTATACCCTTATGAAACAAATCTGTTTCCAAAAAAATTTGTCCATCTGTAATAGAAATGACATTAGTAGGAATATACGCGGAGATATCTCCCGCCTGCGTTTCAATAATAGGAAGAGCTGTTAAAGAACCACCCCCTTCTTCCTTGCTCATTTTAGCTGCTCTTTCCAGCAACCGGGAATGGATATAAAAAATATCCCCCGGAAAGGCCTCTCTCCCCGGAGGTCTTCGAAGCAGTAAGGAAAGCTGACGATAAGCCTGAGCTTGTTTTGTAAGGTCATCATATATTATCAGAGCATGTTCCCCCTTATCCCGAAAATGCTCCGCCATAGTAACACCGGTATAAGGAGCTAAAAACTGCATGGGAGCCGGCTCAGAAGCGGTAGCGGAAATAACAGTCGTGTATTCCATAGCTCCGGCTGACCTTAACTTTTCCACCACCGCCGCCAGAGTGGATCTCTTCTGCCCGATAGCCACATAGAAACATTTCACATCTTTGCCTTTTTGATTCAAAATTGTATCTATGGCTATTGTCGTCTTTCCTGTCTGCCGATCCCCGATAATAAGTTCTCTTTGACCACGGCCAATAGGGATAAGAGCATCTATAGCTTTAACCCCTGTCTGCAAAGGCTCAAAGACCGGTTGACGACTGACAATTCCCGGGGCTTTTCTTTCCACAGCTAAAAAGTCTTTCGATTCCACAGGCCCCAAGCCATCCAAAGGTCTCCCCAATACATCCACCACTCTTCCCAAAAGAGAAGGCCCCACCGGCACCTGAACAATTTTTTTTGTCCTTTTGACCTCCATTCCTTCAGCCACAGCCTGATCATCTCCTAAAATCACCACACCCAAACTATCTTTTTCCAAGTTGAATACCATGCCAAACAGGTCTTCAGAAAAAGCAACCAGCTCTCCAGCCATAGCCCCTTCCAGACCGTAAACCCTACAGACCCCATCTCCAACAGATAAAACCTGACCCACCTCCTGAACAGACAGGCTTTTTTGATAGCTTTGAATCTGATCCTTTAGAATCCTACTAATCTCACTTACTTGTATAGTCATAAAAACCTCTCCTTATCTGATTCTCCATTTGTGTTAAGTGAAACAACAAAGTATCGTCCAAGACAAGTCCTCTTGAACGAATTTTTATTCCCCCCATCAGGGCTTCAGAAAACTTTTTTTCTTCCAAAGAAACTCCTTTACTAAAATTCTCTTCCAGAGTTTCCACCAACTGCTCCTTAAGTGCAGAAGCGAGTTTATGCGCAGCCTGCACTTCTACAGAAACAATTCCCTTCATCTTTCTTTCCATGTCCCGTAAACACGTCACTACAGGATGCAGTAACGACCACCTCTTTCTATCCAGAAGCAGAAATAAGAAAGAACAAACTAAGTCATTACACTTCAAAGACTCAAAAAGCTGTTTTAACACCTGTTTTTTCTGCTCTATGGATATCGCAGGGGAAATAAAAAAACTTTTTATCTCTATCTGATTTAAAGCTGTGTTTAGCTGATCCAACTCTTTTACACAAGCAAAAAAACTCTTCGTTTCCTCAGTTCCAAAATGACCCTTGAAAGCACGAGCATAAGTGAAAGCAATGTAGTTCATCTCTTATCCCACCCTTGAACTATCCGGTCCAACCTAATAACAGGCTCTCCTGTTTCCTCAGACAGGCACTTTCTTGTCCGTTGCATTACCTGAAACAAAAACCTGTCTCTTAAACTATTGAACTCTTTCAGTCTTCGAAGTTTTATTTCCCTGGCTACCTGTAACTTTAAACTTTCCGACCACTGCTTCTCCTGAAGCTCCAGTTCCTCTTTTAAATTATTCAAAGCCTTCGTCACCGACTGGTTTATGTTTTTCTCCTTTTCAACAAGTTCCTCCACTTCTTTTTTAAGTAAAAGACAGGCTTCTTTCTGCTGGTTTTCCTGCTCTATCGCCTTCTTACGATATTCCAGAAAATCCACCGTTCTTTGTTTTAAAAAAGAGGGAATCTTTTTTCGAATTAAATATATTAATGCCCCCGCAAAAAGAGAAAAGTTCAATATTTGAAAAAATACAAAACGAACAGGAATCTCCCCATCCCCACCGGCCCAACAGACCCAAACCGGCATAACAAAAAGAAAAAAAATGATTGTTCCCGAAAACATTAATAACCCTTTCTTATCCCTATACAAAAGAACAAATTAAATACACTTCCAAAAAAGAGGAATATAAAAACCTCATATATCCCCCTTCATGAGATCAATCGACTCACAGCCACTTCTGTGAGTTGATTTACTTCTTTGTTTAATTGTTCTTCCACCGTCTTTATCTCCTGAAGAAGATCTTTAATTTTTTTCTCATATTGGTCTTTATTTTCCGCTTGTTTTTTTTCTCTTCTTTTTAAAAAAGACTCTCTCAAAAGTTTACTTTCTTTCATATAAATTTTATTAAAAGTTTCATTAATTTCATGGGCTCTTTTTTTATATTCCTCCTGTAAGCGTTCTTTTTCCTGCTCTAAAGATGTCACTTCTTTCATGCGCTCCACTGTTTCTTTTTCCCTTTGATTTTGTAATTTAAAATAAGGGAGAAAAAGCAGCCGAGACAGTATGGGATAAAAAAGCAAAAAGATCACAAGTTGGATAAAAAAAGTGCTGTCTACACCCAAAGCTTGTATTAAAGAAACAAACATACTCCTCCCTCGACAAAATATATGTGTTTATCTATTAAAATACATAATATTAATTCAAAAGGCAGCTTTTTGTTTTACAGAAGCCCCCTCAAACAAAGCGCCTTCCTCAACATGCAACTGAGGAGAACTGAGACCTCCATAAAATTCGGAACCTTTTAATAAATTGATCTTCCTGCTGGCCACCACTTCTGCCTTCATCCAACCTTTAAGAATCAGCTCTCCAACAGATACACGAGCTTCCACACGGGCTCCCGCCTCCACTATTAAAGTGCCCTGACTCACGATTTCCCCTTTAAAACGACCACAAAGCCGAGCTACACCTTCAAAAGTCATCCGACCCTCAAAAAAGGCTCCGCGAGTTAAAATCACAGTCGTATTTGAACTTTCCATAAGCTTGGTTGTGACACAAATCAAATCAAATGAGCAATGACTATTTGTGAAAAAACAGTATTAGACTGAAAAGTATTTTTCAAGGCTGGCGAATCAAGATATCCATCAAATAATGAAGCTGTTCATCTGAAAAAAAGCGAAGAGACAGCTCCCCCCCTTCTTTCTTAAATCGAAGAGAACCCTTAACTCCATGAATATCACGAATTCTGTCCAAAGCCTGATGCTGCCAACTCTTTATCTGTTGCTCTTTTGAAGGAGATTTTGCTTTAGATAGTAATTGTTGTGCCTTTCGCACCCTCGTTTTGTGTTTTATAAAATAATGGGCCCATTTTAATTGAGCAGAAAAATCTTTCTCCTGGAGCAATATTTTTGCCAGAGCAAAAGATATCTTGCCATCCAATACCAGTTTCTGCACTTCCGGAGATAAGTTTAATATACGCAGCTGATTAGCCAGAGTGGCACGTGGAATACCAAGCTGATCCGCCAGGCTTTCCTGCGTAAAATTTTTCGATTCCATTAATTTTTTATAAGCCTGAGCCAATTCAACAGAAGTTAAGTCCTGCCTTTGCAGGTTTTCCACCAAAGCCAATATGCTGGAGTCCGCTTTCTCCTGTTCTAAAACCCGCACAGGAACTTCATGTAAACCAGCTTGCGCGGCGGCCCTCCACCTTCTTTCACCAGCTACAATCTCATACTTTAGACCGGATTTTTTAACAACAACCGGCTGTATTAAACCATTTTTTTTTATGGATTTTGCCAGGTCCTTTAAAAACTCTCTATCAAATACTTGCCGAGGCTGATGAGGGTTGGGCTGAATCTGCTCAATACCCAACATAAAAACCGGAGGGTTTTTCTGAGCTTTTTGATGGCTATGCTCCGACACAGGAGAAAAAAGACTATCCAAGCCTCGTCCCAGTACCTTTCGCCGAGAAGCAGAAAGAGAAGAATTTTTAAAGGACATGAGTGGGCTGCCTTTCCAGGGGTGGGATGGGAGGGGCCTTTTCTTGGCCGGAGACTCGTCTCTGCAGTTCCCCGGCCAACTGTTCGTAGGCCATAGCTCCAGGGCAATGAGGTTCATATTGAAAAATAATCTTTCCAAAACTGGGTGCTTCACTGAGACGCACATTCCGGGGAACAATAGTGTGAAACACCTGCTCTCCAAAATGACGACGCACTTCCTGCTCCACCCGATGACTCAAAGAGTTCCGGGAATCAAACAAGGTCAGTAAAATACCTTGCAGCTTTAAGGAAAAATTCCACCTTTCCTTAACTTCTCTGGCTGTCTCCAATAAGCGACTCAGCCCCTCCAAAGCGTAATACTCACACTGTAAAGGAACAATAAAAGCATGAGAGGCGCTTAAAGCGTTTAAAGTTAACAGGCCCAGGGAAGGAGGGGTATCAACCAATACAAAGTCGTACTCATCTTTTACTTCCCTAAGAATGTTTTTTAAAAAAAACACTCTATCTGCTTCATTCACCAACTCCATCTCAGCGCCCGCTAAATCCGTATTGGCCGGAACCAAATCCAAACCAGAAACAGCGGTAGAACAAATAATCTCTCTCAAAGAACACTGTTTTATCAAAGCTTGATAAATACCTTTTTCAACATCAAAGCCCAGACCGCTTGTGGCGCTGCCTTGCGGGTCAAAGTCCACCAACAAAGTTTTTCTACCCTTTAAAGCCAAAGCGGAAGAAAGATTAAGAGCGGTCGTTGTCTTGCCCACCCCTCCTTTTTGATTAGCCACACTGATTACCCAAGCCACTTTCTTACCTCTTTTTCTGACTACTCATTTTTCATAAGATGGTTCATTTTGTCCAGACGAAAAGCGTGTTTTGACTAGGCATGACTATCTATTATGAGTATCCAATTTTTTTGACTACTCACACTTTAGTCCAAACTCCCTGTGTCAAAGTACATCAATAGTGTCTAAAAACCCTGTTTCATTTCTTTTTTTAGAGTTTTTGCTCACTTGCATAAGTACTGGGTAGTCAAAAGCATTCAATATAAAAATGTTCCACGTGGAACATTTTTATTTGTTATATAAAAACTATGTCTTCACCATCCTGGACAGATATCTTAGACCCTTCTCATAAAGAAAAGCTAAAAACCTATACAGAAGAACTTTTCCATTTTAATAAAAAATTTCCGCTTTATTCCCGCCGGCAAAACCCTGATTTTTGCTGGAAAATGATCCTGGACTCTTACCTGGCCGGACAAATCTTACTCAAAGACAGCGCCCATCCCATGATTGCTGACATTGGCTCAGGCGCTGGTTTTCCAGGTATTATTCTCGCCGTATTGGATCCCCAAAGGGAGTTTTGGCTTTTTGAACCAAACAAGAAAAAGGCGACCTTTCTGGAATACATTTGTTGGAAAACAAATCTAAAAAACGTCCATATCAAAAACAAAAGAATCCAGGAGGAAGAAAGGCTTTTAAGCTGCGCTGTCTCCAAAGCCTTTCTTTCTTTAGAACAAAGACTTACTGTAAGCCAATCCGCTTTCCAATCGGGAGCCTACTATTACCACCTTCAGTCATTAGGTTGGGAAAAACAATGGCAAAAAGCGCCCTCAAGCACTCGCAAAATGTGGTCTGTTGCAGCCATACAAAAATACAACTATCCGCCCTTACTTTCAAAAAGAGTATTGCTTAGAGCCGTTTTCCAGTGAAAAGACAGCATTGACCATTGCTCTTCCAAACCGAAAACCCCATCTAATTATTATAAGAATGTTCCACGTGGAACATTAACAAATAGCCCAAACGCTCTCTTAATCAGGGTTGAGTCTGTCAGATTCACCCTTTTTTACACCATATAGATAACTTTTCGCCTTCAGGTGAATCAATAAGGCCTGTATGGCCGCAGGAGGCATACCACTAATACGGCTGGCCTGAGCCAATGTTCTGGGCCGAACTTCCTTCAATTTCTCCAAAGCTTCCAAAGACAGTCCTTTCACCTGATCATAATCCAGATGGGGCAGTGTTATATTCTCCATCTTCTGATTTTGAGAAATCAACTTATTTTGTCTTTGAATATACCCTTCATATTTACATCTAATTTCCACAGCTTCCCAGGTTTTCTCACTCCCTGCATTATCTGAACTGGAGACAAGCTCTTCTCTCATACATTTGGAAAAAGTTTTTTCCCACTGTCTCCTCAAAACGGCACTTTCTAAAACCACTGTTCGCATTTTCTGCCAGCTCATTTCCGGTCGGCAAAAAAACTTTTTCAAACTTTGGGCTTTGTTTAATAAAGGCGCTTCCCATTTCTTAAGAACCTGCTTTGTCTGTTCATTTGGAACTATCTGATTTGTCTCTAAAAATTTTTGAAGCGATTTTCTGCGCCCCAGCTCTTTTTCCAATAAAAACAATTTACCAGGAGAGAGCAGACGATACTCTAAACTTAAAGGGAAAAGTCTCTCTATAGCATTATCCTCTCTTAAAATCAGACGATGCTCAGCACGAGACGTAAGCATACGATAAGGCTCTTTGGTTCCTTTTGTTACCAAATCATCAATCAGCACTCCAATATAAGCTTCATGCCTTTTTAAAATAAATGGTGCCAAATTTTTGACTTTACTCGCCGCGTTAACACCAGCCACTAAGCCTTGACCTGCCGCTTCCTCATAACCACTGCTTCCGTTTATTTGTCCGGCAAAAAAAAGATTCTGAAAAAGCTTGGTTTCCAAAGTGGGAAAAAGTTTCAGAGGATCTAAAAAATCATATTCCACAGCATAACCGGGCTTTAGAATTTCTACCTGTTCCAGGCCGTTTATTGTTCTTAAAAACTCCAATTGCACTTCTGCCGGCAAACTAGTGGAAAGCCCTTGTAAATAAATGGAAGAACCTTTAAGGGTTTCCGGTTCCAAAAAACTTTGATGTCGATCTTTATCCGCAAAGCGAATCACTTTATCTTCCACACTGGGACAGTATCGAGGACCTGCACCCTGAATAGCTCCAGAATAAAGAGCGGAAAGTTTTAAATTTTTATGAATAATCTCATGAGTTCTCTCATTCGTATAAGTCAAATAACACTCTATCTGTGGAAGAGATAAAGAAGGTGAACTAAAAAAACTAAAAGGCCTGAATTTCTTATCTCCTTTTTGAGGAATAAGAGCGGAAAAATCAATACTGGTTTTTTTTAAACGAGGAGGGGTTCCCGTCTTTAAACGATAAACTGAAAAACCTAAAGTTTTTAATTGATCAGAAAGACCCCGTGTTGCTTTTTCCCCCACCCGACCACCGGGTTTCTGATGAGAACCAATATGCATTATCCCCTTCATAAAAGTGCCTGTAGTTAAAACCACCGCCTGAGCTGAAATTTTCTCCTCTTTATCCGTAATAACTCCTGTACACCTGTCCTTTTCAAAAACCAGCTCTTTTACCTCTGCCGACAAAGAGGAAATATTCCCGACAGAGGCAAGGTAATCCTTAACAAAACCACTATAAAGACCTTTATCACACTGAGCCCGAGACCCTCTCACGGCCGGTCCCTTACTGCTGTTTAAAAGCTTAAACTGAATACAGGTTGCATCCGCCGCCAGGCCCATTAAACCACCGAGGACATCTACCTCCTTAACAATGTGACCTTTGCCCAAACCCCCTATAGAAGGATTGCAACTCATATGAGCTGTACGCTCCCAGTCAACAGTAATCATGAGAACAGAACATCCCCTCCGAGCCGCCGCATAAGCCGCTTCCACTCCGGCATGGCCACTCCCCACTACTATTACATCAAAACTCTTCATTATTCACTCACAGGTAAAACAAACTTTACAAAATAACACCCTTAAAAAACAATATTATAAACTAATAAATGAAATGAGATAACGATTTGAGGAAAAACTCTTTCCCTAAATAATAAAACTACTTCCCAATACAAAATTCCTTGAAGATCTGCTCTATCACTTCCTTATTATATTCTTTTCCCAAAAGCCCATACAACTCGGATAAAGCAGACTGTAACTCAAAAGCCACAAACTCCGGTGAACTTCCCTGATCCAAAAGAACCTTCGCCTGATCCAAAAAGAGACCTATCTTTTCCAAAGACCCTCGTTGACGGGGGGTAGAAAGAAAAACCTCTCCTATTTCCTTTTCGGATTCCTTATAAAAGGCTTTCTTCAACCCCTCTATACCTTCACCTGTATGAGAGCTTAACCAAAACGGCCGCTTCACCTTCTCTGAAAAGCTTCTTGTAGATTCGTTTTTCCCACATAAACGAACAAATTTCTCTAAAAACAAGCTCCTCTCCGAAGCACGAAGCTGATCCGATTTACTAAACACAACAATTGTCTTATCCGCATCCAACTTTTCCAAACCAAAAAGACTTTGTTCATTAAGAGACAAACAGCCTTCCACCAGAAACAAACATAGATCCGAATGCAATAACTCTTCTAAAACTTTCTCTATTCCCCTTTGTTCCACCACATCCGGACTCTTGCGAAATCCGGCCGTATCCTTTAAACAAAACTCCCTTTGATTAAACAGTAAACGAGCAGATAAAATATCACGAGTGGTACCGGGATGTTCCGTTACAATAGCCCTATCTTCCTGAATTAAATAGTTAAATAAAGAGGACTTACCAGCGTTAGGGGCTCCGAGTAAAATAACAGAAAAACCTTCGCGGTTTATACGCCCCTGCTGAAAGCCCTTTACTATCTTTGCCACTCTCTGCTGAATTTCCTCTAAAAAGCCTCTCTGTTGTTCTAGTGAAAAAGGCTCTATTTCCTGATCGCTAAAATCAATACTGGCCTCTAGGTGGGACAGAAGTTTCAAGAGACTTTTCTCCAACAGGCCCAACTCGGCAGATAAAACCCCTTTTAATCCCCTCATCGCCTGCGTATGCGCTTTAGGAGAGCGGCTTTGTATCAGTTCCAAAACACTTTCCGCCTGTAAAAGATCCATCCTCCCCCTCATAAAAGAACGATAACTAAACTCCCCCCTTTCCGCCATCCGTGCTCCCGCCGACACTAAAGCTTCCAGGATAACAGAAGAAAGATAAGCCCCTCCATGACAACTGATTTCTACACTCTCCTCGCCTGTAAAAGAACGCCCCTCTTCAAAACAAAAAACCAAAACCTCATCCAACATATCCTTGCTTTCAGGATGCTTAAAGGTACCAAAGTAAATATGATGTGACTTAATTTTGGCAGGTAAGAAAGGACAACATTTACGGCTTATTTCAAAAGCCCCTTTCCCGCTAAGCCGAACAAGAGCCACAGCCCCCTGCCCAGGAGGAGTGGCCAAAGCACAAACCACATCTTTATCTTGAGGTCTTTCATAAAAGAAGTCTGTGCGACCCGGGTTTTTTTTGTAAATTTTCTCCCCCATCTACACAACACTATCAACTTAAGGCTGATTTCCACTGGAGGGAGTAATACAAATATTCTTATAGAAGCCCTCTCCCACCGAAGAGGTTCTCACCTCTCCATCTTCCGTTAAAAACTGATGTACTTTTCTCCTTTGAAAAGGAGAAAGAGCTTTTTTAATATACACCGGGCGGCCTGTAGACAAAGCTTTCTGTTTTAGTTTATCAGCGAGATCCAAGAGTCGTTGCTCTTTTTCTTCAAAGAAGTTTCCTGAATCCAAACGTACAAAAACACTTTGACCAAAAAAATGATGTTGCACCACACGATTTAAATAAGTTTGCAGAGCCAAAAGCAAACGACCTTCCTTCGTTTTTAGCAGCCCTTCATCCTCTCCAAAGATATCAACAAAAATCTCCTCCCCATTTATTTCTCTAATTTCCACAGAAAGTAAAAAACCTCCTTTTTCCAATAAGTCTTGTAAAATTTGCTCCACCAAAACAGAAGGTTTTTTTTCCTTTCCCTTAAATAGCTTTTTAAACATCTCCTTATTCCTTTCATTTTCTCATTTTTTACTTCCCATGCCCTCCGGCAACGCAGGAGACACGGAAACAGATCCACCTTTTTTATTTAAATAGAATTGCTGAGCAAGGCCAAACAACGTACTGACTAACATATACAAAACCAAGCCACTGGGAAGGTTTATCATAAAAACAACCATAAAAACAGGCATAATCTGCATAACCTTAGCCATTTCCTTATTCATAGCCACAGGAGATATTTTCTGTTGAACAAACATAAAAAAGCCCATTAAAACAGGTAAAACATAATAAGGGTCTTTCCAGCTCAGATCCTGGATCCAGAAAACAAAAGGAGCCCTGTAAAGAGAATAACTATTGGAAAGAGCTTTCCAAAGGGCCCAAAAAACAGGTAGTTGCAACAAAAGAGGCAAACAACCTCCCAAAGGATTTACACGATGGCTTTTCATTACAGCCATTACTTCCTGATTCATCCTCTGCGGGTCTTTCTTAAATTTCTCCCTCACTTTTTGCAACTCAGGTTGTACTTTTTTCATCCCCTCCATAGAACGATGAGAAGAAAGCACAAAAGGTAATAACAACAGGCGAACAAAAAGAGTGAGTAAAATAATAGAAAGACCCCAGTTCTTCACCAGAGAATAAAAAAACTGCAAAATCTGAAGGATAAAACGGGACAAAGAGCCAAACCACCCGAAGTCCACCCAACGAATCAACTCCGGATACTCTTTTTTCAGAAGCGAGAAATCCTTTGGACCCAAAAATATTTTATAAGAAACATCGAACTCTTTCTGAGAGTTCAAAATAGAATGATCTATCAAACCCAAGTAAGACCCTTTTTCAAAGGTCACTTGCATTTTTGGCAAAACATCAGACTTCTCTTCCATCCAAGCCTGACCAAAATACTTAGTTCCCACCGCCGCCGCTTTTACTGACAAGAAAGGGGGGTGAGACTGAATTTTTTGAACCTGTGACTCCTCCTTAGACATCAGGGGAATTTGCTCAAAACCACGAGGAGAAAACACGAAAAAAGAGAGAAAGTCCGGTGGGATAAAAAAGGAGAACCAGCCTCGTTCCTGATTTTCTTCTTTATCTGTCTGAACCAAAAAGGTTCTGATACCAGAAGCCCTTTCCAAATTCCCGCTCACCTTTATTTGTACATTCACTAAGAAAAGCTCCGGGTTCACGAATAAAGCTTTTTCCACCTTCACATCATTCCAAAATGCTTTTCCTTCCCACGAAGACTCAGAGGTTTTTTTAATATCAAAGTACAAAGACCTCGGCCTTGGCAAATTCAAGCGGGTCTCAAAAGGCAGAGGATCCCCTTCCGAGAATAACCAAACGGCCTCCTCCTCCCGATCCAAAATATTGCTTAAGACCACCCTTTTAAAGCCCATTCCATTAGAAGAAATATCAAAAGACAGGCGCCCACTTTGAAAAGAAAAAATCTGTTCTTTTGATTTCTGTTGAGAAGGGGTCTCCTCTTGATGGCTCCTCCCTGTTTCATCAATAGCTCCCTCTTTTACCGATGGACGAGCCGACCCTCGTAAAGCCTTTTCACCGCTTTCTTCCTGTAAAGCAACAGGAGGGTTTTTCTTTGGAGGATACTTCTTTTTCATATAAGCATCCCACGCAAACCACCCGACAAAAACCAAAGCAACAGCAAATAAAGTATTTTTATCCAAAAAATGTTCTTTTTCTTTCATAAAAAATTCCTTTAAGATGAAGGCTCTAAAGACCGCCCATCCGCTTCATGCGAAAGAGTGGGAGGTGGATCCAATCCAAAAGAACCAAAAAAGTGACATTTGGACAATCTTTTTAAAATCAAAAGAACAGCTCCAACAGGTGGGTGAGATAATAAAACCTTTTCCGCGTAACAAGAACAAGTCGGATGAAAGCGACAAGCCCCTCCAAAGTGAGCGGATAAAAAAACTCTGTAAAACTTTATAAAGAAAAGAAAAAAAAGGGATAACAAATACACTTCACCTGACTTTCAGTACTTTATACGTCGACAAACATTTTCAAAACCGGAAAAAAACTTTTTATAGTTCATCGTTTTATAGAAGGCTTTTTCTCTTTTTTCAAACCCCAGCAACAAATCCAAATGAACAGGCCAAGCTCTCTCCCGTATAAAATGACGTGACCACCTCTTAAAAAGATTTCTTTGAACCGCTTTTCCCGTCCATTTTGGGAAAAACAAAGCAAAACGACTATAAGAAAGCCCGTTTACCCTATAAACTATGAAAAAGTCCCGATCTCCTTCACGTTTTCCCCTTTTTCTAAGCAAAACAAAGTCTCTCTTCCGTTTTATAAAGACAACTTTCCTCTTTTCTTCCTTTTTCATAACTTTCTAATGTAAAAACAAAAAGCTGCCGGCTCCCGCTAAAATGAGAAAACGGCAATGGCGCTTTGCGATGCCGATTAAAGCTCCTAAATTGAAAATGACATCAGGGTTGTTTTTAGCACCTTTCGATAGACTTACTTGCTGCCTATAGAAACACAGAGTTGTTTTCGGCCTTTTCGTCTTCTCCTTTTCAAAACTTCCTGACCACTTTTTTCTGCCATCCGTGCCCGGAAACCGTGTGAATGACTTCTTTTTTTTCTGCTCGGTTGATATGTCCTCTTCATCGTGCCCCACTCACCTTCAAAGATTTGCTCATTATGACAATTAATCTTACATCATTTGACGCACAATAAAAGCACATTTTATCTCTTCCCGTCAAGACAGGGGCTGTGATACATAAGCCTCTTCCCGCCCTAAATATTTTTGCTTTTCGGAGGTGCCTTTGTCTGAGCAACAGCTTTGGAGTCATGTAAAAAAGAGCCTGCAGGAAAGCCTACAGGGAAAGCTTCTTCTTTCCGTCCTTAACACGGCCACAATAGAGACCTTTTTCTCTCAAGGACAAAAACACCTGACAATAAAAGTCCCTTCCTCTTTTCATCAAAACATTCTAAAAAGCCATTTAGAAAATATTCAAACACAGATGAAGCTCTGTGGTGCCTCGTACAAAACAATCAACATAGAAAAAGCCCCTTGCAAAACCCTCCCTATTCCCTCTGTGAAGGCTTTTTATTCCTCTAAACCCAAAACCTCCTCCTCCCAAAAGCCCAGTTCTTTTTTCTCTAATTGGACCTTTTCCTCTTTTGTTCAAGGGCCAAACAATTGTTTTGCGCTCTCTCTTGCCAAAAGCATCACCCTTCAGCCCTTAAAAAACAATTCCAACCCCTTATTTATCTATGGCCCCTCCGGTATGGGAAAAACCCACCTCTTACACGCAATAGGCAACGCTTTAGAAAAAGAAAAACCTCACTTAAAAGTTTGTTACCTCCCTGCCGAGCGCTTTTTTAACGATTGTATCAATCACATTCGTAGAAACGACATGCCCGCCTTTCGACAAAAATACAGAAAAAATATACATGTCTTGCTTTTAGACGATATCCAAATCCTTGGAAAAGGAGAAAGCATACAGGAAGAGTTCTTCCACACATTTGAAAGCCTAAAACAAGGAAACTGCCAAATTGTTCTGGCCAGTGACCAAAAGCCCAAAGATATAAAAGGTTTAAAAGAAAGAGTAAGAACACGGTTTGCTGGAGGAGTCATAGCTGATATTCAATCCCCGGACAAGGACACAAAAATAGCCATTATCAGAGACAAAGCCCGAAGAAGACACCTTAAACTCTCAAGCGAGATTATCAGCTGCATTGCCAACACCCCCTCCTGCTCCATCCGAGAAATAGAAGGCCATTTAAACAAACTAAAAATGTTTTGTGAACTACAAAGCAGGCCCCTCAGCCTGTCTCTGGCTCAAGAACTTTTCTCCAAAGAAACTGAAAAGCCAAGCTCCCCTTTTTCTTCTTTTAAAACACACCCCTCCTCCAAGAACAACGTTAAAACTCTCCAAAGAGGTGTCTGTTCTTTATTCAACATCAAAGTCTCTGATTTAAAATCCAAATCCCGATCAAGGCTTCTTGTTCAAGCTAGAGACCTGGCTATATATGTAGCCAGAGAGGACTTAAAACTTTCTTTGTCAGAAATCGGCTTGGTTTTTGGAAACAGAAGCCACAGCACTATTCTCAATAGCTTAAAAAAAATAAAGCAACAAAAAGATAATGATGATTTAAACAAGAATCTTCAAAAGTTAAGAATGTTTATCAACAAAAAAGTTGCTTTTTGTTGATAAAACCAGGTTAAAAAATGTTTCTGATTTCTCTCTCTTTTTTTATTGCCCCTCTCCTCGCTAGTTTATCTACAGATTTTTTTACCTTTTTTATAAATAAAATTACGTGCTTATATGGTTATTATTTGTTATCAACAACACCTACTACGACTACAATATTATAAAGTTAGTATTTGTTGTTTCTCCTGTGATTTTGTTTACATAATTTTTTAAGAGCTTTCAAAAAGGTTAAAGTGGAAGGTTTTTATAGTGTCTCAGCTTAAGCTTAAAATCAAAAGAACGGATTTTTTTAATCTTGTTTCACAAGCCAATAGTTTAATTGAAAAAAGAAGTGTTATGCCTATTTTATCAAAGATACTGATTAGTGCAAAAAAAGGGGGGAAAGTATCTATTCAGGCTACGGATCAGGATAATAGCCTGCAAAGCGAGGTATCCGCTGAAGTGGAGAGCGCGGGGAAAGCGGTTGTGGATGCCCAGAATCTGTATGATATTTTAAGAGAACTTCCTGAAGGGGTCGTGACATTAAATGAACAGGGAGGTGGAAAAGTAAAACTGATACAGGGCTCTTCCGTGTTTAATCTTTTGAGTTTAAAAGTGCAGGACTTTCCCGCTTTTCCTCCTTTTCGTATGGAGGATTCTTTTTTTGTAAAAAGGGATGTGTTGAAAAACCTTATAGAGAGAACAGCCTACTGTGCTTCCGTTGATGAAACACGTTATAATCTGACAGGGGTTTTTTTTGAAGTAACTTCGACGGCATCAGCGAGCAAAAACAAAGAGGCTTTTAGCTTTCGTTTTGTGGCAACGGATGGGCATCGGTTGGGGATGGCGGAGTATCCTTGTGAGAAAAAGTTCCTAAAAAGAGGTGTGATTATATCCAAGAAAGGGGTACAGGAGATAAAAAAGTTATTATCTCAAACTTCATCGGAGGAGGAGGTAGAGATAGCTGTTACTCCACCCAGGATTTTACTTCGGTATAAAAGCGCGGTCTTAAGTGTGAAACTGGTGGAAGGTACTTATCCCAAATATCAACCTTTGATACCAAAGAACAGCTCTGTGGCTATTGAGTTGGATGCGGAGATATTTAACCAAGCTTTAAGGAGAGTATCTTTGTTGTCCAGTAATAGTTTTAAAGGGGTTAATTTTCATATCTTGGAAAAAACAGTCCAGATGGAAGCGGAAAATCCGGAACTGGGGTCGGCTCGGGATGAAATATCTTGTAAAAGAAAACAGGGAAAGGATCTAAAGGTTCGCTTTAATGCCAGATATATTTTAGAAGCCCTGAATTCTCTTGGAGGTCAAAAGGTGTTGGTGGAGTTTGGGGGCAAGGAATCTCCCTGTGTTATATACCCTGTTTCAGATGAAGATGGTGAGAAACAGCACAGCCTTTGTGTTGTTATGCCTATGAAGATGTGATGTTTTTAAAGAAGCTGGAACTCTCTTGCTTTAGAAACTATACACACCTTCGTTTTTTTCCTTCTTCTCAGAGTTTAATAGTTGGAAACAATGGTCACGGAAAAACCAACCTTCTGGAAGCGCTGGTTTTATTAGCCTATGGGCGATCCTTTCGGGCCCATTTGCCGGAGAGCCTTGTGCAGGAGAAAAAAAAGAGTGCCTGCATATCGGCGCATATAGAAAACAAGAATAAAACCAGTCACTTACAGATGTCTTTAACAAACTCCGGTAAAAAACAATTTTGGATTAATGATAAAAAAAGCAGGAGCTTTCACTTCAGCAAAGAACTTCCTTTAATTCTTTTTAGCCCGGAAAGTCTTGGGCTTTTAAAGGGTTCAGCGGAACAGAGGCGTTGGTGGCTGGACTATTGGCTGAGCATGCAGGGGAGGGGGTTTTTTGTTCAGGAGTTTAAAAAAGCTTTGGTACAGAAAAACAGGCTTTTAAAGCAGGTTCGAAAAGGGGTGGTTTCCGGAAAAAAAGCCTGTTCTTTGTTGGAAAGTGTAAACGAGCTTTTTATCGGGAAAAGCTTAAGCCTGGTGAAGAGGAGGAAAAAGGCCTTACAAGACTTAAGTGTGTTTTTATCTGAAGGGGGAGAAGCTCTTTTTCGAAATAAAAAAAGCGCTCAGGCAGGGGGAAAAAGACCTGTTGAAGTTTATTATGTTATGAAAGCGTTGGAACACTGTGAGAACGGGGAAATAGAGTCTCAGTTCAGAGAACAGGTGGAGAAAAGCTTCTTTATAGAGCAGGAGGCGGGGGTGAGCCTCTGTGGTGCTCATCGAGATGACTTTAAGGTTCTTTTTCAAGGAAGAGACAGTCGGTATTTTTGTTCTCAGGGTCAACAAAGGGGCCTGCTCCTGGCTTTAAAAATGGCTCAAGTTTTATGGTTTCATCAGGTGGAGAAAAGTTCTTGTCTTTTATTGTTGGACGATGTTTTTTCAGAAATAGATAAACACCTGGTCTTAAATTTGTTACACTTTTTAGATGAGATTCCCTCTCAAATAATACTGACTTCAGTAAAAACCCCTTCTTTTTTAGACAGGAAGAAGTTTCAAGTGTTTAGCTTACATGAAGGCACTTTAAGAAAGGAAGAAATAGGTGAAAGAAGAGCTCAATCCGAAGGCCCCCTCCCTTTCTAATACTTCTTTAAATAATAAATCTTATGATGCTTCTTCCATTCAGATTCTGGAGGGAAGGGAAGCGGTTCGGAAACGTCCCGGGATGTATATAGGAGACGTTGGGCACAGAGGCTATCACCATCTTGTGTATGAGATTGTGGATAACTCTGTGGATGAAGCTTTGGCCGGTTTCTGTTCAGAAATTCTTGTTACTATTCATCCTAATGAGTTTGTGTCAGTGGAAGATAACGGCCGTGGGATCCCTGTTGGTGAACACAAAGGCCAAAAAAGCGCTTTAGAAGTTGTGATGACAGTGCTTCATGCAGGCGGAAAGTTTGATCACGATTCTTATAAAGTGTCGGGTGGTTTGCATGGAGTGGGGGCTTCTGTAGTAAACGCATTATCTTCTTCTTGCTCTGTGACTGTAAAGAGAGATGGAAAGAGTTGGCAACAGGAATATAAAAGGGGGATTCCAACCGGCCTGTTGAAAACATTGGGTGAAACGGAGCAGACGGGAACTTGTACAACTTTTCAACCGGATCCGGAAATTTTTAATGAGGATGTTGTGTTTGAGTTTGAAACCTTGGCAGCTCGGTTTCGAGAGCTGGCTTTTTTAAATAAAGGTTTGAAAATAGAGTTGAAAGACGAAAGAGATACGCAGAATAAGACACAAGTTTTTATGTTTGAGAAAGGTTTATCAGACTTTATTTCCCATATTAACAAGACAAGGGTGCCGATTCATTCTGAGATATTGTTTTTTGAAGGAAGGAAAAAGGATGTGGAAATGGAAGTGGCTCTTCAATGGAACGACTCCTACTCTGAATCTATTCACACCTATTGTAATAATATTAATACTATGGAGGGGGGGGTGCATCTGGCAGGGTTTAGAAAAGCGCTCACTCGTGCGACCAATACATATGCGCAGGAGAAAGGTTGGATGAAAGACTTTAAAGGTTCTCTGGAAGGAGAGGATATCAGAGAGGGCCTGGCGGCGGTTATTTCAGTAAAAGTAAAGGAGCCTCAGTTTGAGGGGCAGACAAAAACAAAGCTCGGCAATAGTGAGATACAGGGCTTGGTGGAATCTTTTGTTTTGGAAAACTTGTCGGGATGGCTGGATAAACATCCTTCTTCCGGGAGGAAGATTATTGATAAGTGTGTTAAGTCGGCGACAGCTCGTTTGGCGGCTCGGAAGGCAAGGGAACTGACTCGTCGTAAAACAGCTTTGGATGGAGGGGGCTTGCCGGGAAAAATGGCGGATTGTCAGGAAACAGATCCGGCCAGGGCAGAATTGTTTTTAGTGGAAGGGGATTCAGCAGGGGGTAGCGCAAAACAGGGAAGGGACAGGAGAAATCAAGCTGTTTTGCCTTTAAGAGGAAAGATTATTAATGTGGAGAAGGCGCGTTTTGAAAAGGTGCTTTCTAATGAGGAAATAAAAACCATCATTATGGCATTAGGTACCGGGGTGGGAAAAAATGAAATGGATATTTCCAAGATTCGCTATCATAAAATTATTATCATGACAGATGCAGATGTGGATGGGTCTCATATTCGAACCCTTCTTCTCACCTTTTTCTATAGACAAATGCCGCAAATTCTGGAAAAGGGGTATGTCTATATAGCTCAACCTCCTTTGTATAAAATAAAAAGGGGGGCGGAGGAGAAATACCTAAAAGATGATAAAGCCCTCAATCGTTATCTTGTAAAAAAGCAGCTTTCAAATATGTTGTTTTTAAATAGTGATAAAGCTCTTTTGGAAGAAGATCTTCTTTCCTTTGTTTTTAATATTCAAAAGAGGAAAGTCTTATTAAGAAAAGCAAATTCTTTTGTGGAAAGAGAGGCCTTAAAGTTTTTTTCTTATGTTCAGGAAGAGATGGCTGTTTTACTGGACAGGCCGGAGAAATTTAATGAGTATTTTGAAAAATTTAAAAAACAGATGGAATCTTTAAAAGAGCCGGTTTCTGTTTCTTTGAAGCAAGACAAGGATTCTGAGGGACAAGTTGTCTTTGTTATAAAAAGTGAGCAGCATGGTAGAAAGAGGGAGATTGTCTTTGATAAAAAAACAGCGGGTTCTTTAGAGTGGAAGCAAATTGAAGAACTATCGGTAAAATTAAGACAGCTTTGCCCTCTTCCTATTGAGGTTAGTTGGAAAAGAGAAAAGGAGAGTGCCCAGGCGGAAAAACCCAAGGAGACTTTTTATGGTTATGAGGATTTTTATGACAAGTTGATCCAGGAAGCCAGGAGAGGTGTATCCATTCAGAGGTATAAAGGGCTGGGGGAAATGAACCCGGATCAGTTATGGGAAACAACTTTGAATGTAGAAAATCGAAGGCTTTTAAGAGTGACGTTGGAGGATTCCATGCAGGCGGATGAAACCTTTAGTGTTCTTATGGGGGAGATGGTGGAACCCAGAAAACAGTTTATTTATAATAACGCTTTATCAGCTCAGAACTTGGATATTTAATCAACCGAAGGTTTTTTTAAAACATGAACGAACAAAAATACGACAAGAATATTTTAGATGTGGATATCAACCAGGAAATGAGGGAGTCTTACCTTCAGTATTCTATGAGTGTGATTGTAGGGCGCGCTTTGCCTGATGTGCGCGACGGTTTAAAGCCTGTTCATCGTCGAATTCTTTTTGCTATGAAGAACCTGAGAAACACTCATGATAAGCCATATAAGAAGTCAGCGAGAGTCGTCGGGGATGTGATTGGTAAATATCACCCGCATGGTGATGTGGCTGTATATGACAGCATTGTAAGAATGGCGCAAGGTTTTTCTATGCGGCACCCCTTGGTGGATGGACAGGGAAACTTTGGTTCTGTTGACGGGGATGCTCCCGCGGCTCCACGTTATACGGAAGTCAGGATGACCCCTCTGGCTGAAGAGCTATTGGAAGACCTGGATAAGGAAACGGTTTCTTTTGGTTGGAACTATGACGACACTCTTCTCATTCCTCAGGTTTTGCCGGCCCGTTATCCCAACTTATTGGTTAATGGTAGTGAGGGAATTGCGGTTGGGATGGCTTCTCGTATTCCGCCTCATAATTTGGCTGAAATCACTTCGGCTTGTATGGCTCTTATTCAAAATCCCTCTATTTCAGATGAAGAGCTTATGGAAATTGTTCCCGGCCCGGACTTTCCCACATCGGGAATAATTAAAGCCCAGGCGGGCTTAATATCCGCTTATAAGACAGGGAAGGGAATTATTACCTTACAAGCTAAGGTGGAAGTGGTTCAGGAAAATGGAAAGGAGATAATTGTTGTACACGAACTGCCTTACCAGGTGAATAAAGCCCGGTTGATAGAGAATATTGCCACCTTGGTTAAAGATAAAAAAATTGAAGGTATTTCTGATATAAGGGATGAGTCTTCCAGAGAGGGAATGCGAATCGTTATTGTATTAAAAAAGAGGGAAAACGCAGATGTTGTTTTAAACCAATTGTTTAAACACACAAGTCTTCAGTCACGTTTTGGAATTATTTTCTTAGCCTTGGACTCTCAGAATCAGCCCCGTCTTTTTTCTTTAAGACAGATGTTAAGTTCTTTTATAGAGCATCGTTTTGATGTGCTGACCAGGAGACTTCTTTTTGATTTAAGGAAAGCGCGACAAAGAGCCCATATTTTAGAGGGATTAAATAAAGCTTTGGACTCTATTTCTGAAGTAATAAAAATGATTCGTTCCGCCCGGGATGTGTCAGAGGCCCGTCGGCAGCTTATGGAAAAACTGGTTCTTTCCAGGGAGCAGGCTCAATCTATTTTAGATATGCGTCTTCAAAAGTTGACAAGCCTGGAGAGAGAGAAGATTTTTAATGAGTTAAAAGAGTTGTTAAAGGAGATTGAAAATATACAAAAGACCTTGTCCAGTGAAGAGGCAATCTATGCTCTTATAGAAAAAGAACTTATGGAAATAAAGGAAAGATTTTCTTCCCCTCGAAAAACCTTAATTGTTTTAGGTGAAGAGGATGTTGTGGAGGACAAGGATCTGGTTCCAAAGGAAGATGTGTTGGTTACTTTGAATACCGATGGAGGAATAAAACAAATCTCTCTTGAAGAGTATCGTCTTCAAAAAAGAGGTGGTTCGGGCCTTAAAGGCAGTGCTCCTGTTGGGGATATTAGTGTTTGGAAGAGCCTTTGTGTGAACACACATAGTGTGTTGTTGGTTTTGACTGATCGGGGGCGTTTGTATTGGTTGGATGCTTTTCGTATTCCTCGTATGAGTCGTACTTCCAAAGGTCGTTCTATCAGGAATTTGGTTCAATTGCAGGCGGATGAGGAAGTTCAGGTGGTTATTCCTGTTGACTCTTTTTCGAAAGAGGGGGCTCACTTGTGTTTAATTACCAAGAACGGTGTGTTTAAAAAATCCTCTTTAAAGCTTTTTTCCAAGCCCAGAAAGGGAGGAATTATTGCGGTTGGGATGGATAATGAAGATCAGTTGGTTTCTGCTTGTATTTCTTTGCCGGAGGAAGATATTTTTATTGTGACGAAGAAGGGTTTTTGTATCCGCTTTGCTGAAAACAGTATTCGCTCTATTGGTCGCGTGGCCAGAGGGGTGAGAGGCATCTCCTTAAGAAAGGGGGATGTTGTGATTAGTATGGACAATGTGGATAAAAATTCGGAAATTTCTTATCTGACAGTGACAGAAGAGGGGTATGGAAAAAGAACTTCCCTTAAAGAATGCCGCTCTCAAAATAGAGGAGGTATGGGGATTACAGCTCATAAAGTTACAAGTAAAACAGGGGAAGTGGTGGGTTCTCATTTGGTGGAAGAGTCTCATCAATTGCTTGTCATGACTAACCAAGGGCAGTCTATTCGTTTCTCCTGTAAGGAAATTTCTGTTATTGGCCGGGCGGCTCAAGGAGTGCGGTTAATGAAATTAAAACCGGGCGAGAAGGTAAGAAGCGCCAGTCTTTTAAATGAGGAAGTTTCTTCAAATTAATTTCATGCAGATGATTTTGTTGCTTTTCAGGAAAGCGGGCTTTTTTTTTCTTTTCTTTTTAATGAGTGCCTGTTTTTATTTTACTGATCCTATAAGGAAGGCGGAAAAAGCTCTTAGGAAAGGGGACTGTAAGCAGGCAAGACATTTTTTTCTTTTGGATGGTGAGAAAGGAAAAATAGAGTTTGCCGAGAGAGCGGCGAAAGCCTGTGTTTCCCATTCCGCTGTAGAAGCTGTTTTTTTCTATGATTATTTATTCAGGAGAGAAAAAGATATGGCAAAAAGGATTCCAATTAGGGAATCTTTGGCGGATGTTTACTTTACGAATCAGCGAAATTACGAAAAGGCAATAGAAGAGTACTTTTTTTTAAAAGGGCAAACTGTATCAATGGGGAAGAAGTATCTTTATTCTTTTCGTATAGCTCTTTCCTATTTTGAAATGGGAAAGTGGGAGTTGAGCTTAAAGGAGACAGAGACATTACTGTCTACGCGATTGAAAGGCGAAAATCTGTTAAGCGTTCTTTTTCTTTTGGGGCGGGTGTTGCTAATGCAGGAAAAATATACTGATGCAGGAAAGGTGTTTAAAAGAATTCAACATGAAGATCCAGTGTATTTTAAGGAAAACAAGTTATTTTTCTACTTGTCTTTCATTTATGAATCACGAAAAGAGTTTCATCAAGCTATTATTGAATTAAGAAACTTTCAAAATACATCGGAGTTTTTGGCGGATAAAATAGAAAGATTAAAAGTGAGACAGAGCAAACAACCGGGAGTTATACCTCTTTAGCTGTTTTTAAAAAAAGGGAATAATGAAAAAGAAAGCCTTTTTAATTGTGGGTATGGGGTTTGAAGCGGTTATTCTGCTTTGGGTCTTTATATATTTAGGCCAAAAAGGAGACCTTTATTTTAATACAGGAGGTTGGGTTACAGCTATTTTAGTTGTGTTGGTTTTAGTGATATGGTTTTATCAGTTAATTCGAATATTTAAATAAAACAATAAAAAAGTTTATCAGTTTAAAGGAATTTGTTAAGGGTTGGCATATCTTAGATTATGAAAGGTCTGTAAATGAAGCATTTTGAATGGTTGGAACTTTTGCCTTTTTTGGACGGGGGCTCTTTGCATATAGCCAATATGTTGCTTATCTGTTTTGTTTTGTTATTGATGACTGTTTTGGCTCGCCGGGCCTTGAAAAAAGCAAAAGACCCCTTGGTTCCTTCCAGTCGCTTTTCTATAAAGGCTTTTTTTGAAAGTTTTATTTCTATTATTATATCTTTATCTGACCTGGTGGTGGGTTCAAAAGGACGGGTGTTTGTTCCTTTTTTCTCCAGTTTATTTTTGTTTATTTGGTTTAATAATCTTTTGGGTTTGGTCCCCGGGATGGGGGCGGCTACCAGCAATGTCAATACAACTTTGGCTTTAGGGCTGTTTTCTTTTCTTGTCTATAATATTTATGGTTTTAAAGAGCACGGTTGGGCTTACCTTAAGCAGCTTATGGGGCCTGTGCTGTTGTTGGCTCCCCTTATGTTTATAATTGAGCTTATATCCCATTTGGTGCGACCTTTGAGTCTGGGGTTGAGGCTTTATGGAAATATGGTGGGGGATCACACGGTGCTTTCTATTTTTTTGGATCTGGCGCCTGTAATTATACCTGTTATTTTTTATTTTTTGGGCTTTTTTGTTTGTACTATGCAGGCTTTTATTTTTACTATTTTAAGTATGGTTTATGTGAGTATTGCCCTGTCACATGAACATTGATTTTTGCGTTTAATAATTATATGAAAAAAAGAACTTAGATTAAGCGGAGGATATAAAGATGAAATGGTTACTTCAAACAATGTATCTGGTGGCAGTAGGTTTTATTTTAAGTGCTTCCTGGTGGACTTATGCGGAAGAAGCGGCTCAAGCGGAAGGGGCGGGAAATGGCTTGTACGCTTTGGCTGCCGGGTTGGCTATAGCCATTGCTGCATTTGGTGGAGCTTTGGGGCAAGGGCGAGTGGGAGCGGCTGCAATGGAAGGGATTGCCCGCAATCCTCAGTCTCAAAAAATTATGTTTATCCCTATGATTATTGTTTTGGCTTTGATTGAATCTTTTGTGATTTTCTCTTTTGCTATTGCCATGATTATCGCGGGAAAAATCTGATATTTTTTGATTATTTGGAACGGCAACAGTAAATCCCTATAGATTGTCACGTTGTTTAAAGAATGTTTAATAGCTGGTAAAAATCATTTTGAATGGTTTTTAAGTCTTTCTTTGTTTTTCCGCCAAAGCGGAAAGTCCATTCACTTTGAGTGTTGGAAAGGCGGGCCAAACCCCAGGCTTTACCCGGGAAACTGACTCTTACTCCGTCAGTAAAAGAACAGGAAGCTGACTTCTTGTTTCTGTAGTGATTTTTCAATCTTTCCAGGTGTTTTTTAGCTGTAACCATTTCCGCTATAGCTATGCGAATTTCATTTGTTTCCAGACTGTTTCTTTTTGGTGCCAGTTCTTCAGGGGTTTTGCCGTATTTAGCACAAATGTTTATCAGTCTTAGCAAGGCGTAGAGCCCGTCATCAATAGGGAAAAAGTTGTCGCAAAAGAAGAAATGACCGCTTAACTCCCCTCCGAATAAAGCTTTTTTTTCCAGGGTTTTTTGTCTTATCAGGCTGTGTCCTGATTTCCATATTGTCCTTTTAATGTTTTTTTGTTTTAAAAAGTCAAAGAACCAGTCAGAGCACTTTACATCAGCTACGATAGAGACTTTTTTTCCGGGCAATGAGGACAAAGGTTTCTTAATCTGTTCTTTTAAAAGATCGGAGATAAAGATGAACATCAATTCATCTCCGTGCAGAATTCTTCCGCTTTTGCCTATAATAAAAAGACGGTCTCCGTCTCCATCAAAAGCTGCACCAAAATCGCATTTTTTTTCTTTTATTTTTTTCTGTAGTTCCTTTAAATTTTTTTCTACGCCTGGATCAGGTGGATGGTTGGGAAAACGGCCGTCCGGCTTGGTGTACATCCAGTTAACTTTTATTGGAAGTTTTAGGGCTTTAAACATTTTTTTGGCAATAGGTCCGCTCACTCCGTTTCCACAGTCGATAGCAATATTTTTGATGAAGGAGGATGTTTGTTTGTTGCTTCCTAGAGCTGAAAAGGGGGAGTTTTGTTGAAAAAAAGAAATGTAATGATGTTTTATGTCGAAAGGGATAACCTTTCCTTTCTGCGCTAAAAATGTTTTGTGAGAGTTTTTTTTCATAATGTTTTTAAGTTGTAAAATTTTTTTATCACAAATATTTTCCCTTTTTAATAGCATCTTGAATCCGTTGAAAGCGGGTGGGTTATGACTGGCGGTTACCATAATGCAACCCTGTACATCATCGAAAAAATGAGAAGTGAAAAAACAGACGGGGGAAGGTAACATTCCCAAGAAGCGCACTTCCGCACCGGCTAAAGCCAGGGAGTCAGCTAAATGCCGGGCAATTTCGGGGCTGCTTAGTCGACAATCATGTCCTAGTGCCACTATTAATTTTTTTTTCGATTGTTCTTTTTTCCTTTTGGTGTGTAAGTAAAGACGTACAAATGAAAAGGCGAGAGCTTTTATAAAATCCGGATCGAAATCTTTTTTATATATTCCTCTTATATCATTTTTTCTGAAAATCTTTTCATTAAAGGTAAGCTGCTTTTTCATTTAAAACTCTTTGATAGAGAGTTAATTGCCCATAGCAAAGCTTTTTTCATGGAATGTGCGTCCGCTTTGTTTTTTCCAAAAATCTCTTTAGCTGTACCGTGGCTGACGCTGGTTCTTGTAAAAGGTAAACCCAAACTAAGTTGAAAACTATTTTTTTCATGTGCTATTTTAAAAGGGATCAGTGCTTGATCATGATATAGACACACATAAATGAAATATTTTTTCTGATTTTCTTTTAGAAAGGCCACATCGGGAACCAAAGGTCCATCCACTTTATTTTTCCATCGCTTAATAATGTTTTTCTTTAATAAGAATTCTTCTGTTCCAAGCAGGCCTTCTTCTCCAGCGTGAGGGTTAAAGCCCAGCAGACCTATTCTTTTTTTATGTTGATGAGAGGGTAAACTTGGCTTTAATTTAAAGCAGAGTTCAATGCATTTATTCAGATTTCTTGTGTTCCATTTTACTTTTTTTAGCGGAACATGACCTGTTAGAAGAGTAACATTAAAGAGATCTCCTATAAAGGTCATGAACACGTTTCTGGTATGGGACAGGTTTTTTAATAAGTCTGTGTGTCCTTTCTCTTTAAATCCTTCTCGCTTCATTTGAATTTTGGAAAGGGGGCCGGTAACAAGTGCTTCCGTGCTTTTGTTTTTTAGACAGGATTTTGTTGCTTTTACGACCCATTGTGTGGGTGAATCCGGAGTCACTATGTCCAAAAGGGTGTTTTCTTTTTTTTCATAGTTTGCAGAAAGACTGTTTTCTTTTATGTTTATTCGATTAAAACGACTGTCTGCTAATTTTAGTATTTCTTTATTGGCTGAAGGAGATCTCCATAGGATGAACTGAATATCTTTTTTGGGCCCTAATGTGTTTAAGGCTTTTAAACTTACCTCTAACCCGATTCCATCCGGATCTCCGGTGGTGATATGAACTCTTTTCATGAATTGATTTGAATAAAGGCTGTTTTCTTTTTTTCTTCCAGGTAAAGTTTTAGTTTCTTGTTAAAAATTTCTTTGAATAGAAGAACACCCAGTTTTTCTTTTCTTTTTTGGTTTTGAACGGTGATAACAGGTGTTTTCCATAAGACTTTAAAAATGTGATATCCGGCAGGAAGGGATAACACAGATGAAATCTGCCCTATAGACAGTTTTCTGATAGCTGATTTAATAGAGGGGTGAATGGTTGAAAGGGAAATATTTTTTAAAACTTCTTTCTTTTCCTTTTCTGAACCGGGACTCCATTTATCGAAGAAAGAAGAGTCTTTTTCTATATCTTGTGAGATTTTTTGTGCTTGTTTTTTTCCTTCTTCCGTGGGTGGAAACAACAAATAAGCCAGTTCGTACTCAAAAGAAGTAAAAAGAGCCTTTCCTTGTTTTCGTAGAGCGTATTCATTAATATCTTGGTCGGAGATTCTAATTTTTTCTGCTATTTCTTTTTGTATAAAAATGTTTCTTAAGATGGATTTTCTTAGGAACTCTTTATAAGAAGAAGAAGTGAAGTGGTTTTTGACCAATAAACGGCTAAAGGCTTTTTTGGATAAACCTCTCTTTTTTTTCTTTCTGTTTATTGTTTGAGTCAGGCTTTTCTCTTCAACTTGAAGAGGGGTTTTTGCTACAGAAAGGTCCAGAAGTTTTTCATAAATAAGAAACTCGAGAAGGGCGGAGTCTTTTTTTTGTAGTTGAGTTTTATTAAAAAGTGGGTATAGAACCGAGTCCTCCAAAAACCCTTGTTTTAGCCTTTTTCTGGCCTCTTTTAAATCCATAAGGCTGATCATTTCACCTTCCACTGTCGCAAGAGTTTTTTCGACCACTGTTTTGGCGGAGAGAAACTGTGGACAGGATAAGAGAATAAAAACCCAGAAATATTTCATAAGTAGTGTATATATTAAAAATTAATTTTTAACAAATGTCTATTTTTGGAAACGGATTTTTTCTCCTCTTTCAGGTTATTGGGAGCGATGGGGAAAACTTTAAAACAGCGTAATACTACAATAATGTTCTTATTTTTATTTTTTTTATAGCTTCTTCATTTTTTAGAATATTTATTTTTTTACTTTGTGTATCTAACCATTTTGCGAAAAGGGCTTTTTGCCTTTGAGTTAATAGAGCTTGATAGATCTGTGTTTTTACTGTTTCAAAGGCCAGTTGCCGGGAAGGTCTTTTATCCAATAGTTGTATAATGTGATAGCCATACGGGCTTGTCCAAACAGGGCTGACTTGATTTATTTTTAATTTAAAAGCTTTATCAAATATTTGTAAGATACCTCTTTCCACCCATTGCGCTTGTGTTATTTGGGAGTTCTCGATAAAGTTTCGGGCGGTTGATATTAAGTCTTTGTTTTGTTTTAGGGATTGCTGTACTTTTGTGATGGGTTCTTTTTTCTTATGAAAGACATGATGAATAAGAATACGTTCTTTTTTTTTGAAGAGATTCAGGTTGTTTTCGTAGTATTCCTGCATTTCTTTTAGTTCCGGTTTTTTTGCGTCGGATCCAATTTTTTGCATCACTTTTTTATTGAGCAAGTTGTTTTTTATGTGTCTTTTCCATTCTTCTTTGTTGGTTTTTTTTCTTTTTAAATAGAGTTCAAATACATCTTTACTTGGATAATTTTTTTTTATTTTTTCAATTGCCTGTTGCAGTTCCGCTTCAGATACAAAGATAGAGTGAGCTTTTCCCCATTCGTGAAGCAGATACTCCATTAATAGGTCTGTAATCAGCTGCTCTTTAAGTTCTTCAATGGGAAGGTCATTTTGTGTGTCGTTTATACTTAATGTGCGCACTTTTCTGGCCAAGTGTCTTGCAAATTGTCGGCTGGTCCACTTTTGTGAGTTAATTTGCAGTACAACAGGGTCTTGAAAGGGGCAGCCACTTAACAGGCATAAAAAAGAGATATAAATCCCCAGAGGAAACAGGAATTTTTTCATTAACGAATTTTATTTAGTAAAGATGTATTGGTTTTTACCTTGTATTTTGGTTTTAGGCTATTAAAGTATTGCTTTAATATTTTACTTCTTTTCTCATCAAAATAGGCCGCTTTGATTTGTGTTCTGTTAGCTTCACCAAAAGGGATTTTACGGTTTAGTTTGACAATAAAAAAACCTGTTGCTGTTTTGATAGGGGCGGAAATTTGCCCGTTTTTCATTTTTTTTAATCGATTGTAAACGGTAGGATAGATATTGTGGCGAGAGCGGGTAATATTGATTCTTCCGCTTAAGCGATCATCAGAATAAATATCTATAAGTTCAGCAAAGGGTTTTTTGCTTTTTCTGACTTCATTATAAATTTTTGTTGCTCTGGAGTGAGCCTCCTTGATCTGGTTCGGTTTGGGATCAACCGGGAAACTGATAACAATGAAATTGATGTCAAATTCCGGGTTGTTTCTGTAAAATTTGAGCATGATACTTTTGGATAACTTTTGGGAAGTTTTATTCAGTTTGGCGATTTTACCTTTTAATTTTTTTTCCGCCAGGCTTTTATATAGCAGTTGTTCAAAACCCTCTTTCAATAGAGGGTCAGCGAGCATATTTCTGATGGAAGGGCTTTTAACCAGACTGGGGTCGTTGTAAGCGTGTTCCAATCCTATGCGGTAGCGTAGATATTCCTGAAAAAACTTCTTGGCGGGAGGAGTGTTGGGCGCCACTTGCCTTACATTCCTATATGTTTTTGTGAATTCCTCCAGGGAAATTTCAATTATTACAGGACCTTTTTTTCCTGAGTAGGAAATGGTGGACAGAACTTCCGCCTGTGCGGAGGAAAAAAAAAGGATAGAAATAACGAATATAATACGTGTAAACATAAAAACCTGAACTTCAGTATATACTTAATTTTTACTCAGGATCAAGAAAAGGGGACTTTTGTCCTGGTTCTTTGGAGATTTTCCTTGATAAAACCCTTTTTATGCATCTTTTATTTTATTTTTTTACTGTTTTTAATTCTTTGATAAGGAAGGGAATTATCTCAAAGAGGTTTCCTACTATCCCATAATGGCATTTTTGAAACAGGGGAGCTTGTGGGTCCTTGTTGATGGCGACAATAATACGGGAACTGCTCATTCCCGCCAGGTGTTGAATAGCTCCCGAGATGCCGCAGGCAATATAGAGTTGAGGACTGACTGTTTTTCCTGTTTGGCCCACCTGCATAGTGTGGGGACACCAACCGGCATCCGTGACAGCGCGGGAAGCTCCTACAGCCGTCTGTGGACCTAGAGTATCTGCCAGATCCTCCAATAATTTAAAATGCTCAGGGCCTTGCATTCCTCTTCCTCCGGAAACAATGATTTGAGCTTCCGTTAAGTCCGGCCTTTTGGTTTTCTGTGTTTGTTTTTTTTGGGTCAGTGTATAGTTGTCATTTTCTGTAAAGTTCCATGTTAACTCTGTAATAGAGTTATCTCTATTTTGACTTGTTGTTTGTTGTTGTTGGACTTGATGGGGGCGCATTAGGATAATAGGAGTTTTATCCGAGGATGATTCTAAAGTGCAGCTGGCGGTGCATTTTCCGGCATAAAGACTTTTTTCAATTATCCAGGCTTTTTCTGTTTGTTTCAGGCTCAGGCAATCAGAAAGAAAGGGGCTTTTTAACCGCATAGCCAATCTGGGAAAGAGATCCAGGTTGTGCTGTGAGGATGAAGCCAGGATCAAAGCCGGCTTTTGCTCTTTTACAAAGTTATATAGGAAGGGGGCAAGGATCTGGGGATTGGGATTTTTTTGTGAGTGGAAAAAAATTTTTTCCGCTCCGGTTTCTGTTATTTTTTCCAGACTTTCTTTGTTGGTTCCAAGGCATAGTGCGTGAGCCATCCACCCTTGCTGACGAACAAAGGAGATTAAGTCAAGACTGGAGGTTTTAGGCTGACCTTCTAAAAAATCGACTGATATGAGTATATTGACAGAAGACATGCTATAAAACTTTCTCCTTTTCTCTTAGCATTTGAACCAGTTTTTTTGCTTGCTCTTCAGCTGAACCTGAAATGATTTGAGGGGTGGGGGGTGGAGCGGGAAGGCGATAAGAGTGGAAGTGAATAATGTCTGAAGGAGAAGGAGGTAGAGAGGAAAGGCTTATTTTTTTTAGTTCTTTTTTCTTTGCTTTCATAATTCCCGGAAGAGAAGGGTAGCGAGGCTCATTAATTCCTTTTTCTACAGTAATGAGAGCAGGAAGACGTAATGCTATTTCTTCTGTTATTCCTGTCTCCATTTGTCTTTCACAAATCCACTTTCCCTCTTCTGATTCTGTGAAGGCTTTTACAAAACCAACATGAGGTAGTGACAGCGTTTCGGCCAACATCGCACCGGTTGCTGAGTGGTTTTCATCAATACCGGCTTTACCGGTGATGATGAGGTCTGCTTTTTCTTTTGTTATTACTTGAGCCAGGGTTTGTGCTACAAAAAGCGGATCCGCTTTTTTGTCGGTTTCAATAAGACAGGCTCTGTCTGCTCCCATTGCCAAGGCTCTCCGTAGGGTTTTTTCCATTCTGGCCGGCCCCATACTTAAGACTATGACCTCCCCTTTTTGCTTTCTTTCTTTGATCCGTAAAGCTTCTTCAATGGCAAACTCGTCATAAGGGTTAATAATCCATTCAATTCCGGATTCATCAATTCCGTCTTCTTTTGACAATTGAATACGAGTACCTGTGTCCGGTACCTGTTTTACGCATACTAAGATATTCACAGAACAAAAACTCCTGCTTGGCAAAAAGAGGAAAAATTTCGTATGATTCTAAAATAGAGTTGTAAGAGGATCAATGTGATATGAAAAAATTTTTTCTGTTTTCTATAGGACAAAAGTATTTGATGGGCGTGACGGGGCTGGGCCTGGCTTTTTTTGTCCTGGCTCATATGCTGGGCAATCTGCTTATTTTTGCGGGGGATAAAGCTTATAATTTATATATGCACCAAATGGTAAACATGAAAGCCTCAGTTATTGTTCAAACAGGGCTTCTGACTGCATTTTTACTTCATATAATATTGGCTCTCATTTTAGGTGTAAAAAACTATTTCTCCCGCTCAGAAAAGTATGCTCGGCAGGCTTCAGGGTGGAAAGCTACCGCCTGGTATCAAAAAACCCTCATTGCTCAGGGGGCGGTGATTTTGGTTTTTGTAATATTGCATCTTATTACTTTTAAATTTGGAGCTCATTATGAAGTGGTTTATGAAGGAAAGACAGTAAGGAACCTGTTTCAGTTGGTGATAGAGGTGTTTCAAAAACCCGTGATGGTTATTTGGTATCTGATTGCTTTGTTGATCCTGTTTGTTCATTTATTTCATGGTTTGAGTTCTTCTTTTCAGTCTTTGGGTTTAAGTCATCCTCGGTTTGATTCCTGGATAAAGAAACTGAGTTTGGGTTATGCTGTGTTTGTTACTGTGGGATATATATCCCTTCCTATATATGTGTTCTTTTTTGTGTGAGGAAGTAAGTATAAAATGAAATTTTCAGCCGGTATTCCTTCAGGTCCTCTGGAAGAAAAATGGGATCGTCATCGTTTTGAGCTGCCTCTGGTGAATCCGGCTAATAAGAGGAAGCATCAGGTAATTGTCGTGGGGACCGGTTTGGCGGGAGCGTCTGCCTCTTCTTCTTTGGCTGAACTGGGTTACCAGGTAAAGACTTTTTGTATTCAGGATTCTCCTCGGCGGGCGCACTCCATTGCCGCCCAGGGAGGTATTAATGCGGCCAAAAACTATCCGGGAGATGGGGATTCTATAAAAAGGCTGTTTTACGATACAGTTAAAGGGGGGGATTTTCGCTCCCGAGAGGCCAATATCTATAGATTGGCTCAGATTTCCAATCACATTATAGATCACTGTGTTGCCCAGGGAGTTCCTTTTGCCCGGGAGTATGGGGGACTGTTAGCTAATCGTTCTTTTGGAGGAGCGCAGGTGTCCCGTACTTTTTATGCCAGGGGACAAACAGGTCAGCAACTTTTACTGGGGGCATACAGTGCTTTAATGAGGCAGGTGGATAGAGGGAGAGTGAGCTTGTATCCCCGACACGAAATGATGGATCTGGTAGTTTGTGAAGGGCAGGCTGTTGGAATAGTGACACGTAACCTGTTAACAGGGGAAGTTGAAGGGCATTTGGCTCAAGCGGTGATTTTGGCTACGGGTGGTTATGGAAATATTTTTTACCTTTCCACTAATGCTATGCATTCAAATGCCAGTGCAGCCTGGCGTTGTCATAAAAGGGGAGCTTTTTTTGCTAATCCTTGTTTTACGCAAATTCATCCCACCTGTATTCCTCGGTCAGGAAATTATCAGTCCAAGCTGACTTTGCTTTCCGAATCCCTTCGTAATGATGGGCGTGTTTGGGTTCCTAAGAATGCGGGAGATAAAAGAGCGCCGGAAAGCATTCCTGAAGGGGAAAGAGATTATTATTTAGAAAGGATTTATCCCAGTTTTGGTAATTTGGTGCCGAGGGACCTGGCTTCCAGACAGGCCAAGTTTCAGGTGGATGCCGGTTTGGGTGTGGGTCCTACGGGGGAGGCGGTCTATCTGGACTTTAAAGATGCAATAAAAAGGTTGGGTAAAGGGTCTTTATCTGAAAAATATGGAAATCTTTTCCAGATGTATGAAAAGATCACAGGGGAAAATCCATATGAAAAACCTATGCGTATTTATCCGGCGGTTCATTATACTATGGGAGGGTTGTGGGTCGATTACAATCTGGAGAGTGCAGTAAAAGGACTTTTTGTATTGGGTGAGGCTAACTTTTCTGATCATGGAGCCAATCGTTTGGGAGCTTCCGCTCTTATGCAGGGTTTGGCGGATGGTTATTTTATTGTTCCCTACACAGTGGCAAAACATCTGGTAGGAGGTGCTGCCATAGCGGAGAGTAAAAAGGAAAGGGCCTTAAAGGAGACCTGTAAAGAGGTGGAAGACAGATTAAAGAAAGTAATCCAGGTGGGAGGGTCTAAAACAGTGGATTTTTTTCATCGTGAGTTGGGTGGTTTATTATGGAATCAGGTGGGGATGCTTCGAAGTGAGAAAGGATTGATAGGAGCGATAGATCAAATTCAGGGAATAAGAGAGAATTTTTGGAATGAAGTTTATGTACCTGGTGAAGCGGGTAATAAAAATGCGGAACTGGAAAAGGCTTTGCGGATGGCGGATTTTTTGGAATTAGCTGAGTTAATGGCTAAGGATGCTTTGGCGAGAAAAGAATCTTGTGGCTCTCATTTTCGTGAGGAATATCAGACGCCTGACCAAGAGGCCATAAGGGATGATGAAAATTTTTGCCATGTATCTGTTTGGGAAAGCAAAGATAGTCAGGGAAAGGACTGGATTTTACATAAAGAGCCATTAGAGTTTAAAGAAGTTTCTTTAAGTGTACGAAGTTATAAGTAACGAGGGTGTTATGGTCTTAAAGTTAAAAATCTGGAGACAGGAACAAGGTCAGAAAGACGGGCGTTTTGAATCTTATGTGCTGGAAGAATTATCATCGGATATGTCTTTTTTGGAAATGTTGGATCAGTTAAATGAAAACCTGGTGAAGAAGAAGAAAGTTCCCGTGGCTTTTGATCATGATTGTCGTGAGGGGATTTGTGGTTCTTGCTCTTTGGTGATTAACGGTAATCCTCATGGTCCTCATACCGGCTCCGCAGTTTGTCAGCTTCACTTAAGGTCTTTTAAAGACCGGGAAGAGGTGTGGGTGGAACCTTTTCGTGCCAAAGCCTTTCCTGTTATCCAGGATTTAATTGTGGATCGTTCCTCTTTGGATCGTATTATTCAATCGGGAGGCTATATATCTGTTAACACGGGTTCGGCTCCCGAAGCGCATAGTATTCCTGTGGAAAAAGGAAAAGCGGAGGAGGCCTTTTCCAATGCGGCTTGTATTGGATGTGGAGCTTGTGTGGCTGTTTGTAAAAATGCTTCAGCCAGTTTGTTTGTATCCGCTAAATTGTCTCATTTAAATCTTCTGCCGCAGGGGCAGGCAGAGAAAAAAAGCCGGGCTTTAAGAATGGTGGGACAGATGGAAAAGGAGGGTTTTGGCGCTTGTACTAATACAGGAGCTTGTTCTCGCGCTTGTCCTAAGGAAATTTCTCTTCGTTCTATTGCCAGAATGAACAGAGAATATTTAAAAGCTTATCTCAGTTCGGACTAAAGGAAGAAGAAAAACAAGGGGCTTAAGGTTTTTTATTGTAGCTTACTTCGATAGAAGTGTTAGCGAAAGAAATGCAGTCCCCGTTAGTTAATTTTTTTTTGGATATGTGTTTTTTATTGATAAGAATTTTTTCCGGATACAGAGTTTTAAATAAAACGGAGTCTTTGGATGGTTCTAATGAAAAACATATATCCGGGGCTTGTGGGTCTAAAATAGGTAAATCCAGACAGCTGGAACCGGCTTCTCTGGGGCCGTAATGGATATGCCATGTGTTTCCTTTTTGTACACCTGATTTAAACTTAAGTACCAAGGGTGGTGTTATTGTTTTCATCGGCTTTGGATGATTTTCAAAAGATATTTTTTTGAGTTCTTCCATTACAGCTTCATTCCAGGGTTTTTTGGGTTTGGGTGATTCTTTGACCTGAAGCACAGTTTGTCCAATTTGAAATTTGAGGCCTGGTTGAAGGGCAAAGAAATCATTAATTTCTTCATTAACATAAGTTCCGTTTTTGGAATCCATATCTTGTAGATAGAATATATTCTTTTTCTTTACGATTTTGGCATGGGGATTGGAAGCCTTTGGATCTTTTATTGCGATATCCTCTTCTTCTTCACTATTGCGACTGAGGATAAGACCTTTTTTTACGGGGAATTCTTTACCTTTATAGGGACCGTTTAAAAAACAGATTTTCATTTTTTCCTTTTTTAGTGTGTCTTTAATAGGCGTTTTATAAAGGACTCATTGATAGTGTTTCCCCTTTGTGGATATAGTGGTACTGGATATATTATTCAATAAAACTGCCAATATTGAAATAATTTACTCGGGCTTGCTGAAATCAACCCTCTGTGTTAAAAGGTCGTTATTGTCTAAATATTATTGGAATTTTATGTTGTGGATAAGAAATAGGAAAGGAAAAAATGGGAAATAATAATGTAAGTTATGAATCTGTTTTGGTCATGGGGCCCACTTTGGCGCCGGAGTCTCAAAAGCTTTTTTTTCAGAAAATGAGAGAGACGATTAAACAGTTTAACGGAGATCTTTATCATATAGACAGTTGGGGAGTAAGAAAGCTGGCGAACAAAAATAAATACAGATGGTCTCAGGGACTTTACTTTCATTTTTCTTTTGGGGGACAAACCGGAGTGGTGGAAGAGCTGATAAGACGAATCAGAATGGATGAAAAAGTGCTTTACTATCATTTTGAAAAATTATCTTCCAAAAAATCGGCAGCCGAACATTTGGAAGATTTCCGTGGTCTTATAGAGGCGGCGGTGAAAAGAGAAAAAGAAAGACAAGCTCGTATTCAGAAGAGAAAAACTTTTTTTGCCAAAAAAACAGGTGTGCAATAAATGAAAGTGATTTTACAAAAAGATCTCAAAAACCTGGGTCAAGCTGGTGATATTGTATCTGTGAAGAAAGGATATGCCCGGCATTTGCTGTTTCCAAAAAAGTGGGCTATTCCCTTTACAGATGGTTCAGCTTCTCAGGTCCGGCACCGGCAGCAGATGATTGAATGTAAAAAGAAGAAAGCTCTCTTGCTAAGACAGACTCTCGTTGACAAACTCAAAGGACTGACACTTTCTTTTACAAAAGAAGCGGATTCTTCTGGACGGCTTTTTGGTTCTCTAACGGTATTTGAAGTTTCAAAACAGCTTCAACTTCAAGGCTATGAGGTTGGTAAAAAAGCGATTAAGATGGAGAACCCTTTAAAAGAAACAGGGGAGTATACTCTTCTTCTGGATTTTGGATCTGATATGAAGACGGAGATAAAGGTTCATATTTCTCCTGCTGTTTCAAAGAAAAAGGAAGCTTCTTCAAAAGAATAAAAAAGCTTTTCTGTATTTTCCGTCGTGCTTACCCTGTATTTTATAAAAAAATATACTTAGCCTGTTCTCAATTCTATTTTAAGTTCAGAAAGGCATAGGGGGTGGGGGGCTTTCTTCCGCCATGGGAATATAGTTTTCAAAAAGACCAAAGCGGGGATCCCATTTCAGGTTAACAACACCCGTAGGCCCGTTTCTTTGCTTGTTTAATATTATTTCCGCCTGGCCTTTTTTATCACTGTTATTATTGTAATAATCATCCCGGTAAATCATCATAATGACATCCGCATCTTGTTCAATAGAGCCGGATTCTCTAAGATCAGAAAGGAGGGGGCGGCGGTTCGTTCTTCCTTCTACCCCCCTGTTTAGCTGGGATAAGGCCAGTACGGGAATGTGTAGCTCTTTGGCGATAGACTTAAGAAGTTTTGATATCTCTGATACCTCTCTTTCCCGGCTTTCCATGGGTTCTTTAAGACCCATTAACTGTAAATAGTCCACAATGAGAAGGTCCAGGCCATGGCGGGCTTTGAGTCTTCTGGCTCGTGAACGAATTTCAAAGGGGGAAAGAAAGGAAGAGTCATCTATGAAAAAAGAAGTCTCACTTAATTTGGAAGCCGCCAACACTAGGTTATCCCAATCCTGGGCAGCAATTTGTCCATTCCTGAGGTGAGATAAAGGAATTTTTCCGGTTAGAGAAAGAAGCCTCATTAAAACCTGTTCTTTTGCCATTTCCACAGAGAAAAAAGCAACCTTTTTATTGTTTAAGCTGGCAGACAGGGCAATGTTTAAGCTGAAAGCTGTTTTTCCCATGGCCGGTCGGGCAGCGATAATACTTAACTCTCCTGGTTGAAAACCGGAGGTGAGATGATCCAGTTCGGTAAAGGCCGTGGGCACACCAGTGACACTCAGTTTTTTATGGTGTAGTTCTTCCAGGCGATCCAGGCTGGTTTTTATTAAATCAGGGACAGGTGAGAGTTGGTTTTGGCTGAGATCTTCAGTGAATTGAAACAAGTCCTTTTCCAGTGAATCAATGAAGGAGTCCAGTTTGAGAAAGTCATGACTTATGGCCCTTTGTCTAAAGTCAGAACAAAGTTTTATAATTTTTCTTAAAAGAGATTTTTCCCGGATAATATGGGCACACTCTTCCGCACTGACAGGAGAGGCGCTTTCCTCGACCAGCTCAGCCAGGTATAAAGAACCACCAAGACTTTCCAGTTTATTTTCTTTTTTTAGTTCTTCACTGATACGTAGAATGTCTGCTGTCTGTCCGGATTTATAGAGCCCTTGCATACAGGAAAAAATATCTTTATGTGCCTGTTTGTGGAAATCCTCCGGGTGAAGAATCTCCATAACTTCATCCCATATTCGTTGTTCCCCTATCATTAAGGCGCCTAAAATAAATCGTTCTCCCTCCAGGGTGCAGGGAAGCATTTGATCTTCCGTGTTGGAGAAGATTTTTTTTCGGTCAAAGCGGCTTGTCTTGTTTTTGGAAAAGGGCATTACAGGATGTGACAATAAAAGTATCTGTTTATCAAGTAAAAAATTGGACTTTTGTTATTCCTTTTCCTTTTTTACACTATTGTTAATGAAAGCAGTATTTTATGGATATCGTGCGGATATTGTTGGCTTGCTTTGGTTGGCTGTAGCTCTGTTTTTTAGTTTGGCTTTGAGCAGTTATCATCCTTTGGATCCTTCTTTTAATTCTATCGGTACACTTGCGGATGTACAAAACAAATGTGGCTATCTGGGTTCTTTTATATCGGACTTATTATATCAATTCTTTGGCTTGGGTTCCTGGGTTCTTGTTTTTTTGGCTTTAAGACAATCCATGCTGGCCTTTCAAAGGAAACTGTTTGCCATGGAGTGGATGAATAACATAGTGATACTGACTTTTAGTGTTTTTGTTTGTTCTTCTCTTTTGGATTTGCATCAACCTGGTAGGAGTTTCTTTGAAGGGCATATTCATCCGGGGGGGATTTTAGGTCGAACGGTAGTAAAAACAAGTGCCCCTTTTTTACATTTTCCAGGCCAGTTACTTGTATTATGGTCGGCAGCCTTGATTCTGTTTGTTTTAATTACAAAAAGTTCCGTTTCTGATTTTTTTATAAAGTTTGTTGTTCTTTTAAGGAAAGAGGGAATGAAACTCACTTTGGCTTTTATTTCCCGCTGTCGTTATGTTGCACTAAAAGTGCCTGGATTTTGTATATCTGTTCTTACTCCGGTGTTTTCTTTTTTAAAGAGAAAAGTGGGTATGAGGGAAGAAAGCGATTCTTCTCTTCCCTCTTTTTGTGTTGAGGACTCCGTTGCGAAGAAATCTGAAGATGAACTCAATCTCTTTCCTGATAACATCTCCGGAGGAAAAGATTATTTTTTCCAAGAGGAAGAGGAGGAGCTGCAACAGCAATTTAAAATACCTTTGAACACTTCAGAAGTGAAGTGGGTATTACCTACGACAGAATTGCTCAGCACCTCTTCTGTTTCTTCTTTCAAGCTGAGCACTCAGGAAAGTCAGCAGGATGCAGAACGATTAAAAAAGAAGTTAAGACAGTTTTCCATATCAGGTGAAATTACCAATATTCGATCTGGCCCAGTTATTACTTTATTTGAGTTTAAACCGGAAGATCATGTTAAAGTGGCCCGTATCACACAAATGGAAGATGATTTGATGATTGCTTTGAAAAGCAAATCTATAAGGATTATCGCTCCTATTCCCGGTCGGGATGTGGTGGGTATTGAAACAGCTCATACAAAAAGACAGGTGGTATTTTTAAAAGATCTTATTGATGAATCCATGTTTTGGCAGAGTGCTCATCATTTGCCGTTGGTCTTAGGGCGCCATGTTGATGGGCGTTCAGCTATTGAGGATCTAGGTAAGATTCCTCATTTAATGGTGGCTGGTTCCACCGGCTCTGGTAAGTCTGTTTTCATTGTTTCTTTTCTTTTAAGTCTTTTGTTTCGTCATACTCCGGAAAGTCTGCGTCTGTTGTTGGTGGACCCTAAAAGGGTGGACTTAAGTGTTTTTGCCGGTTTACCGCATCTGTTGGCCCCTCCTATTCGCGAATCAAAGGAAGCGGTGGTGGCATTACAATGGTGTTTAAATGAAATGTATAAGCGATATCGTTCTATGGCTCATTTCCATGTGCGGGATTTGGCCGGTTTTAATGAGAAGACAAAAAGCCTGGAATCACAAGAAATTCAAAAGCATAAAGAGATTGCAGAGTCTTTGGATGAAGATGCGGAAAAAAGTTATTATTTTTCTCCTCAACCTTATATCTGTGTTGTTTTGGAGGAGTTTGGTGATTTGATGAGTTCTCCTGAACGCAGTCGCATTGAAAGCTCTGTCGTGCGTCTGGCTCAAATGGCCAGAGCCTGTGGAATACATTTAATTTTATCTATGCAAAGCCCTAGAAAGGATGTGGTGACAGGTTTGATAAAAACCAATATTCCCGGAAGAATTAGTTTTAAAGTTTCCTCTCGTATTGATTCCCGGATTATATTGGATGAAGGGGGTGCGGAGAGGCTTTTATCCCAAGGGGATATGCTATATTTGGGGCCGGGCCAGGCTCGACCGGAAAGATATCATGGTCCTTTTGTGAAAGAGCAGGAAGTGTTGTCTGTTGTTCGATTCTGGAAAAGACAGACTCCGGGAAATCCTTATATTATAAAGTTGTCCTCTAATGAAACTTCTCCTTTTAAAACCGGAGAGAATATCTTTTTAGAGCAGGAAGATCAAAAATATGAGGAAATTTTTTCTTATGTTTCTGAGTTAAAGGAAGTAAGCGCTTCTCACTTACAAAGAAAATATGGCTTAGGCTATCCTCGTGCGGCCCGACTGATTGATCGCCTGGAAGAAGAGGGAATTGTAGGTCCGGCCAGAGGCAGTAAACCTCGTGAAGTATTAATACATAAATAGTTGTGAAGTGTTTAAAAGGGCGGGGTTTTTAAGAAAAATATTCCTTTTGTCCGTGATTAACCGGTTAAAATATCGTGACAAAAAGTAAACCCCCGGTTTATTTTGAGAGTTTGTTTAATAAACACATTGGGCAAACGAAGGTGAAAAATATAAGCGGAATTATTACGGCTTTGGCTACTCCCTTTTTACAGGGAAAATTGGACTCTGTCTCTTTTAAGAAGTTACTTCATTTTCAGATTGGTCAGGGAGTGAATGGTTTTGTCGTTAACGGCACTACAGCGGAAAGCCCTTGTCTTTTTCCAACAGAAGTGGAGCAACTGGTTAAGTGGACTAAAGAGGAGGCCGGGGAAAGGCCTTTAATTTTGGGTGTGGGTGGAAACTGTACGCAAAAAACATTGGAAAATATAAAAATGGCGGAGCGGCTGATGGCAGATGCCGTTCTGGCGGTGGTTCCTTATTATAATAAACCTCCCCAAAGGGGATTAGTAAAACATTTTAAAACTCTGGCGGAGGAAAGTAAACTTCCGGTGATTTTGTACAACGTTCCGTCTCGTACCGGAGTGGGACTGTCTTTAGAAAGTATTATAGAACTCAGTCGGCATCCTAATATTATAGGTATTAAAGAGGCTTCCGGAGATTTGGATTTAGGTAAGGAGATCGTCAGGCAAGGCGACTTTATATTATTAAGTGGGGATGATGATACTTGCTTTGACCTTTGTGCCCTCGGAGCTCAGGGAGTGATCTCCGTTGTTAGTCATGTTATAGCAAAGGAAATGAAAAGTGTGTTTCAAAAAATAAAACAAAGTTCGGGGAGTCAGATAGAAAACTCTTTAATGGAATACAAAAAAAAATATACAGGGCTTTTGAAAAATATTTATTATGAAAGTAATCCTATAGGAATCAAGATGGCCTTGAACCTTTTAGGTATTTTTTCCACTACTGAAATGAGAAGTCCTTTGGTGTCTTTGGCTGAAAAGGAAAGCCAACTGTTAAAAGAAAGTTTAAAAGAGGTAAACCTTTTATAAGGTCTAAATTTTTTTATGAGAAAACAAAAACAGTCAGTATCAGTTAAAATAAAGGTGGGCTTGAGCGGCTCTTCCGGACGTATGGGGGGGGCTGTAAAAGAACTGATAGGAAAAAGAAACTCCGGTTTTGTGTTGGTGGAGCAGGCCCCTCCTCTGAAAGCTTTTGATGGATGGAATAAACAGCGGGTGGAAGGTGTGATTGATTTTTCTTCACCGGAGTTATTTAAGATGGCCTTAAGGTGGAGTCTTGAGAATAAAAAACCCTTTGTGAGCGGAACGACAGCTTTAGGGGTGTCACATAAAAAGTTACTTGCATTGGCTTCACATAAAATTCCTGTTTTTTATGAAGAAAATATGAGTTGGGGAATCTGGCAAATAAAAAGGTGGATAAATAATGTTTCCGAGCAACCTTGTGATATTTTACTGGAGGATATTCACCATAAAAATAAAAAAGATAAACCCAGTGGTACGGCGTTAAAGTTACAGAAACACTTTCCGTCTTTTGCTCGAAAAAAATTAAAAATAAAAAGTATTCGTAAGGGCCGGGAATTTGGTACTCACCGAATCTATTTTAAGAGTTCGGAAGAAGTTGTTCTAGTGGAGCATAGAGCTCTCAGTCGGCTTTTATTTGCTGAGGGGGCTTTAAGAGCTTTAAAGTGGTTGGTGAAAAAACCTCCGGGGCTTTATTCTTTTGAAGATCTGTATATGAAGTGATACAGTTGCCTGTCTGTTATATACAAACAAGGAAAAGAGTATGCAGTTTTTTGTGGATACGGCTGACTTGGAAAAGATAAAAGAGATAAACCGGTGGTTTCCTTTGGATGGGGTGACAACAAACCCTACTTTGGTGGCTGACAGCGGAGCGGAACACCATAGTTTGATTCGTTCTATTTGTAAGGAGGTAAAGGGGCCCGTTAGTGCGGAGGTTCTGGCGACCTCTTCTGAGGAAATGATTAAAGAGGCCCATGTCCTGGCGGGGCTTCACCCGCAAGTGGTGGTAAAACTGCCTTTAACGAAAGAGGGGCTTGTTGCTACTGCCTGTCTTAGCGAAGAAAATATTTCCACTAATCTGACCCTTTGTTTTTCCGCTCTTCAGGCTTTGTCGGCGGCTAAGGCGGGTGCCACTTTTGTATCCGTATTTGTAGGCCGGCTGGATGATATAGGGGTGGATGGAATGGAGATGGTATCTCAAGTCATACACATCTTTTCTCAATATCAAGTAAAAACCAAAGTGTTGGTAGCCAGTGTTAGGCATCTTTCTCATGTGTTGGCCGCTTCTGAAATAGGAGCGGATATCGTTACTATTCCTCCTGCTTTGTTTTCAAAAATGGTTGAACATCCTCTTACAGATAAAGGTCTGGCACAGTTTCTGAAATCAGCAGGACGTTCAATTAATAAATAAATGTGTTGTAAACAGAATTTAAAAGAGCCTTTGCTTTTACACCATTAAAAATCCCTGCCAGAGCCATATAGGTTTATCTTTTTATCAAATCCCTTTCTGTTTTTTATTGATGAGAGTCTGGGATCCTGGACTGAAAGACGGGATTCGTATGGATAATATAAAAATATTTCTGTTCCGGGACATTTTGTGTGCAAGATTAAAGTCAGGTGCTTTCCCTGTTTATCATAGAAAAAGAGTGGGATGATGAAGAAAAGATTTTTCCTGATTAAGAAAAGACGTGATTATTTTCTCGTTTTATTGTTTCTCTTTTTTGGATTTACTGTGTGGCTTTTTCCAAAATCTATTGAGTCCCAGAAATTTTTGGGTTTTTCTGAACCTATTCCCTTTTATAAAAAAGACATGAAAAAATAGGAGCTGACCCGGACCCTTCTTTAAAGAAAAAAGTGCTGTAACAGTTTAAAAATTATACACTACTTTTTTTTCTTAAAGCCGGTTCATTTCTGAAGGATCTTCTTTCCAGTTTATAATCTTTTACTTTGGAGACCAAAGCGGCTCGGGAAATTCCCAGTTTTTTAGCTACCTTGGTTTTGTTCCATCCTTCTTGTTTTAAACACTGGGAAATCATTTGACGTTCTAACTGGGCAATGGCTTTCTTCATGGTTTTTCCACTGTTGTTCGTGTTTAGGAAAGATCCAAATGGTATTTGATTATCCTTATTTCTGATTTTTTCTGATAAAGCCTCTTCTTTAATGTAAGTGTCGCTGCCGGTAAAGACCGCCAGTCTTTCCGCTTCGTTTTGCAGTTCCCTTACATTACCGGGCCAGGCATACTGACTCAGTCTTTCCAGGGATTTTTTTGTCAGTATTTTAGGTTGTTGACTAAAACGATTAATAAAAAAATCCGCCAGCAGGGCAATGTCCTCCGTTCTTTCTCTCAGAGGGGGTACCTGTATATTAATAACATTTAAACGATAGTAAAGATCTTCACGGAATGTGCCTTCTTCCACCAGTTTTTTAAGGTCTCTATTGGTGGCTGCGATGATACGTACATCTACTTTTTTTGGTTCTGTGCCTCCCACAGGAAAAAAAGTTCCCTCTTGAATAACCCTTAATAATTTAACCTGCATGGCGGGAGAGGTATCCCCTACTTCATCCAGGAAAAAACTTCCTTTGTCGGCTAATTCAAATAAACCTTTTTTGTCTTTATAAGCTCCTGTAAAAGCTCCTTTTACATGGCCAAATAATTCTGATTCCAGAAGATTGTCATTAAGAGCAGAGCAGTTTTGAACGATAAAAGCCTGATTTTTTCTTAGGGAGTTTTGGTGAATGGATTTGGCAATTAACTCTTTTCCCGTACCGTTTTCTCCCTGAATAAGAATAGTATTTTGTGAGTGTTTGATTTTATCCAGTAAATTATATAGTTGGTGCATTACTTTTGATTTTCCTACCATACCTCCATAAGAAAGATTGTAAGACTTAAGTATTTCAGTCATTTGTTGATTCTTTTCCGTGAATTCTTTTTGAACAGACGCTATCTCCGCAGCCATTATTTCCATCAGGTCTATAAAATGATTTTTATCCTCTTGTGGTATAAAAGGGATATAGTCTTTGTTGTTATCTGAGTACCATTTTTGTGAGATTCCCATATTAGACCATTGTTGTTTTGCTGCTTCCCACTCCTGGTTTTCTTCCGAAGATAAAAAACCGGTGGCAATAATGAATCCTGCCATGTGAGAATAGCCCTTAATAGGGGTGATAAACAGGTTCAGTCCGGTGTTAGGCCATTTTTCAAAAAAACCGGAAACTTTTTGATGATTTTGTGTATAGATAAATTTAATTGTTTTAAAAAAAGCTTCCCGTGCGGGTTCCTGTTGAAATATTTCCTGTATCAGGGGATTTTGGAAAGTTTCTTTGAAGTCTGATGGGTGATCTACAATACTTTTTTCGTCTATGATCAGTACATCCACTTTCCACCATTTGTGAATAACGTTTTTGGTTTGTTTGATGACGTGGAGATTTTTTAAATCATTCCAATGGATCATAATTTTTTCCCCTATTTTTAGATTTTTCAGGTACAAGACGAAAGGATGTGTTTTTACCCTTTCATTTCCTGTATTGTTTATTTATCGTCCAGGAAGTGTTTAAACTTTAAACAACTGTCTTTATTTTATAGAGTAAGGTGAAATAAGCTTAAAAAAAGGGAATAAATAGAGATATAACACATGGCTCGGGACGGAATCGAACCGCCGACACAGAGATTTTCAGTCTCCTGCTCTACCGACTGAGCTACCGAGCCAGTATTTCCTTAATAAATAATCTTCAATGGAAAAAAACAACAATAAAATTATGATTTTGCTCTTTTCTTGTCATTCTCTGCTCAGTCTTGTTAAAGGTTTTTAAGGGCTTGTAAAATATCTTTTTTTAAATCTTCTATATCCTCTATACCCGTGCTGATACGAATCAGGGATTCGTGCGGGGGATGAGGTGAAGAGGCATGAGTCATGCTTGAAGGATGTTCCACTAAAGATTCTACCCCTCCCAGACTTTCAGCGAGGGTAAAAATGTGAAACTGACTGAGGCATTTAAAAACCTCTCGTTGTCCTCCTTTTAAATAGAAACTGATCATTCCACCAAACCCGGACATCTGTTTTAAAGCGAGTGGGTGCTGAGGGTGGGATTTTAAACCCGGATATAAAACTTTTTTCACTGATTTTTGTTTTTCTAAAAAACGGGCCAGTTCCAAAGCATTTTCTTCGTGAGCTTTCATTCGAATATGGAGGGTTTTAAGACTTCTTAGCAGGAGATAAGAGTCAAAAGGAGATAATACAGGACCTAATGATTTACTCCAAAAAGCCAGTCTTTCTGCTAATTTTTGACAGTTTGTGATAACCACTCCGGCGATGATGTCTGAATGACCACTTAAATATTTGGTGGCGGAGTGTAAAACGATATCTGCTCCCAGTTGGAGCGGCTTTTGAAAGAAGGGGCTTAAAAAGGTATTGTCTACGGCCAATAAAATCTTATGTTTTTTGGTGAAAGAGCTGATCTGTTCAATATCAATCAGCTTCATTAGGGGATTAGTGGGACTTTCCAGCCATACCATTTTAGCTTTTGTAGGAATTTTGGAAATGTTATCTGTTTTGGATAAATCCATTAAATGAATGTCAATACCTCTGGGTTTTAGAATTTTTGTGAGAATTCTAAGACTTCCTCCATATAAATCCTCTTCTGCCACTAGCAGATCTCCCGGGTTTAAGAATTCAAATATTAAAGAACTGGCAGCTACTCCAGAAGCACAGGCAAAGGCATAAGAACCCCCTTCCAATGAACTAAGGCAATCCTCCAGAGCTTTTCGTGTGGGGTTGGAGACGCGGGAGTATTCATAACCCTTATGCTTTCCCGGTGCACTTTGTGCATAAGTGGAAGAAAGAGTGATAGGTGTCATGACGGCACCGGTGTGAGGGTCCGGCTCCTGACCGGCATGAATAGCTCTTGTGGCAAAAGCCAGTTTGTTTGTGATTGATTTTTTCTTCACGATAATCTCTTCATTTATTTGGTTTTATTGTTTTTCAAATGTCTTTAAGAAAAAGTATAATAAATATTCCCATTGGCCAAAGGTAAAAAGCAAAAAAAGGAAAGTAGGAACTTTGTAGAGAACGAATGAGCCATTTTAAGGCCAAGTATCCAAAAAACCAAGAGCTTAAAAAAGCGAGTCCCAAGTTGAAGAAAGAGGTGCCTTTCTGTATGGGCTCGTTCAGTAGTTCGAATAATACCCCTCCCAATATAGCCGGAATAGCCAAAAGAAAACTAAAACAAACAGCTTTGTTTTGTGATTGGCCCAGAAACAAGGCTGTGGCAATAGTCCATCCGGATCGACTCATACCGGGGAAAAAAGCGCATACCTGCGCCAGTCCGATGAGAAAAGCGGTGGTAAAAGAGAATTGTTCCCAGGTTTCAGCAGCACTAAGAGGGGAAGTGTTTTGTTTTTCCCGGCTTGTTTTTTTCAAACGTTGGCGGGTGAAAAAGAGACAGGTAGCTGTGAGTATAAAACCCCATCCTGTCCAGTGAATCTGAAAAAGACTTTTTTTTACCAATGGCAGAAGAAATAAAGCCCCTAAAACTCCGGGTAATGTGGCCCAGGCTAAAAGATATATAAGCCTTCCCTGGGAGGAAACATTCAAGGGCTGAGCAAAGAAATGTTTAAACATTTCCAATAACTCTTTTCTATAGTAACTTAAGATGGCGGCCAGTGTTCCCAGATGCAGGATTAAGATAAACAGTAAGTCAAAGGAAGGAATATTAAAAACAGAGCGTAACAGGACAAGATGTCCGGAACTGGAAATGGGTAAAAACTCGGAAACCCCTTGAATAAAACCGAATATGAGAGCCTTTGTTTGTTCGGAAAAAATCATGAGTTTTATATCTCCAAAAAGTATCTTTCTTTTTGCTCTTCTGTAATAACGGAGCTTTTGAAGGAATTATGTTTTTTTCTTAGCCGCAAAACTTTATTTTGCTTTCTGGTTCTGTTTTACAATAGAGCATTAAAGAAAATCATGGTCTCTGAGGATTAATTGTTGTCCGTTTCTTATATGGATACGTTTCCATCCTGATTTATCTTTCTTTTTCCACTTTAATTCATATGTACCGGGTTTGTTGATGCGAATATTCATCGGAGAATAACCGGTGAAACCGTTCATTTGTATATGTACCCACTTTTCGGTACGAATCAGTACTTCCGCGGAAGAGTGTTTCCCGTAAGAAAGGAAGGGGTTAGTGGAAAACAGGAAAGCGAATAATATTCCTAATAAAGAAAGCTGCTGATAGGGAGCCCGCCGGTGGCGTTTTGTTTTTGAAGGAGGGGAGGGAGCGGGAGTCTTAATTGGTTTTCGGTTAAAACAGTGTTTAATAAAAAGGAATTGATGAACTTTACGGCTTAAAGAGGCGGGGGCAGTGGAGGAAAAAGGGAATGTTTTTTTTCTTCTGTTTTGTGGGTCAGGGTCCAACAGACAGTCCCTTTTGCATATGAAATGGGCGCTCTCCAAGGAACTGAGTGTCTCTTGTGTGAAGTTTCCATGCAGTATTTTTTCTAAAACCCCTAATGAAAAAAGATCAGATTGAAAACAGGAGGTTTTTCCTTCATAAAGTTCAGGAGCTGTAAAAGGCTTTGTGCTGTGAAAGGTGTTTTTTTCATAGTTGGCTAAACCGTAGTCTGTTAGATAAACTTGTCCTTTTGTGTCTATTAAAATATTGGAAAGACTTAAGTCTCCATGTGCCAGGCCGTTTGTTTTTAGTTCTTTGAGGCCGTTAAGAATTTTTGCGCAGATATAAGCTGTTTCATTTTTGGTAAACTCTGTGTTTTTCATTAATTGTTTCAGGTTGGCTCCGTGGATATGCTCCAAAATAAGGGCGGGATGTGATTGAAGGCGTTCAAAGGAAAGTACTTTTACTAAATGGCTGCTATGTCTTGCTCTTAATAAAGACTCCATTTGTAGAATGGATCCGTGACTGTTTCCTTTTTTAAATAGCTTGATAACAACCGGTTGCTTGATCTTAAATTTTTTATCCAGGCGCTGAGCCAGGTAAACTGTGCTTGAAAGACTTTCTCCTAAAATTTCCTGAATCTCGTAAAGGTGTGCCGAAGTGATAAACCTGGTGGACATGGCTTTTTTTTAAACAAAAAAAAGAAAAAGTCAAAGTTCTTCTTTAAAATACCATGTAAATATATCAGATATAGAGGAGTCTCTTAACTTATATTCTATTCTCTTTTTTTGTTGATTGATTATTTTTCGGCAAAAGGGACTTAAGTTTTGATTTTGCAGGATTTTCTTTATTTTATTTAGGTTGTTTAAAAAACTGGAAAACTCCAGGCACTTTTCATTGAGGTACTGAAGAGGTAGATTCTTTTTGTCAATGGGAGACTGTGTGAGCCATTCGTAGCAGCTGTAAGGAATGAATTTTTTTTGTAGTTGTAGAAAGCATAGTGTTTTTAATTCTTTTTGTGTTTCTTTGTATTGGATGAGTTGTGTCAGTTCTTTTGGATTACGGGGAACTATCCAAAGTTCATTGGATAGACTGAAAAAGGGAAGAGAAAGGAAAAAAAAGAGGAAAAATGTTTTTAAGTAAATTAAGCACCTCGGATGTTTTTAAGCTATTTGTGTATAAACTTATTATTTTTCAGGTGGGATGAAGTTATCTCCTTTTTTCAACCTATTTGATGGTAAGCAAAATACGGGCCAAAGCGGTATATTCAGGAGTTTAAACTGGCTTGTAATTCCAGCAATAAAGGAGCTAACAAAAGAAGAAAAAAAGCGGGAACCTGGAATAAAAATAAAGGGATAAGAGACAGAAAGGGTAATTTTTGAATTTGTTGTTCTAAGTCATGTAAAGCGGCTGTTTTTAGTTCAGTTTCAAATTCCTGTAGAATATCAAGTATAGGTTCTCCGTTCAGTCCTCTGTACAAAATATCCAGCAAGGTTTTTCTATAACTTTTTTTGGTTATAATGGATTCTGTAAAACTTTTTCCGGTTTTTATATAAAATAGCCAAAGCCCTGTTTGTACGGCAAAGGGGCATTCGGGGAAGTCTTTCACATAAGCCTGAATAGCGGAGTGCACGGAAGATCCACTCTTAATTCTCAATTGGATTTGAAGCACAGCATTCAAAGGAGGTGCTAAATAGTCCATTTTATTTTCTTTCCGTATTGAAATAAAAAGAGGAGTCCGGCAGTAAATAGAAGAAAAGACAGTAATAAAATTTTTATGTATTTCAGACCGTATCTGTGTAAGACAAATATAAAAAGACCGGAGTAAAGAACGGATAGCACAAAAGATTGAATACGAATTTGCAGGAGAATGGATTGAGCTTTCTTCTGAAAACAGGAGCGAATCTGAATCTGGTGACGCAAATTCTCCAGGTGTTCCAAGCATTGTGAAGATTGATCCGCTTTTCTTAGCTCTTCAATCATTTGTTGCAGAGGGGAAAATTGAAACTCCTTTCTGATTTTTTTTGAAAATAAGATCATCTCTAATATTTCCCTGAAGTAATTTTGAAAAGAATCGTGTGATAGAACAGATAAAGCGGATTTGAAGGCGGATCGGAAACCGAGCCCTATTTTTATTTGAGCAATGAGAGCGTTAATAAAGAGTTCAAATTGTCTATAAAACTGCTGCTTCCAGATAAAATTTAGGAATGATTGTAAAAATACAGTCAGTATTAAAGGAGTGTACAGCAAAGGTATTTTAAAAAATAAAAGAGAGAGAGGGAGCTGGGAGATGAAAAAAGCGAGTAAAATATTACAAATAAACCAGGATTTCCAGACTATTGGGGATAAAAAAGTGAGAAACATACTGTTGTGGAGAATATTCCATAGAGCTTTAAGGCAAATGAACAAGTGGCAAAATAACAATAAAGATTTCCAATCGAGCATACTATAAATTGTGACATGCAAAATGGATGCTATTTTTTTATTTGACTGGAGAAGCAAGTGGAGTAACACTATCTGAAAAGTGGGTGAATTTTTTCATCTTGGATATCAGCACTCAACATGAGGAGGAGCAATGGCTGAGAAAAAAAGAAAAAAAGCAAAGAAGAAAGTGAAAAAGAAAGCCAAGAAAAAGGCAACAAAGAGAAAAGCGAAGAAAAGAAAAAAGAGATAGAGTAGAATTTTTTATTTCAAGGATCTCCCGATGAGCTTCTCTCTTCGGGAGATCTGTTTTTACTTCTCATTTTATAATAAAATAATTTTTGGCCCTGTTCATTTCAAAAGATTTTTAAATGGAAAAGAAATATGAGGTGTTAATATAGACATGCGTCGTTCAAAAATTTCCATTATAGGCGGTGGTTTTGTAGGGTCCACCTGTGCTCATTGGCTTTTAAGTCGGGGTTTAGGTGACATCGTACTGTTGGATATTGAAGAAGACCTGGTTCGAGGTCGGGCTTTGGATCTGTTTCAATCCAGTGCTTTGACTACCTCCAGTTTAGGGATAACGGGCACCTCAGATTATACAGATATTCAGAATTCAGATTTGGTTGTTGTTACTGCTGGCCGGGCGCGTCAACCAGGTATGAGCCGGGATGAACTGAGAAATATCAATGCAGAAATTGTAGCTCAGATTTGTGAGCAGATAAAACAGCAGGCGCCCGAGGCTTATGTGATTGTGGTTACCAATCCTTTGGATGTTATGTCTTATGTGGCATGGAAAACTTTGGATTTTCCATCTCATCGGGTAATGGGTATGGCGGGAGTACTAGATGGTGCTCGATTTAAAGCCTTTGTGGCGGAAGCACTACAAGTAAGTGTTCAGGATGTGCAGGCTTTTGTATTAGGTGGTCATGGAGATACTATGGTGTTGCTTCCCCGGCTTTGTCATGTGGGAGGCATTCCTTTAACAGAGCTGTTATCTGAGGAAAAAATTGCTTCTTTGGTGGAAAGAACGAAAAAAGGGGGAGCCGAGATTGTATCTCTGCTTAAGACAGGCTCTGCCTATTATGCTCCGGCTTTAAGTGTGGTGGAGATGGCGGAGTCTATTTTAAAGGATAAAAAAAGAATACTTCCCTGTTCCACTTTATTGAATGGGGAATATGAAACGACAGGCTTGTTTATGGGAGTGCTTTGTTGTCTGGGTTCAAAGGGAGTGGAAAAGGTTATGGAATTTTCCATGACAACAAATGAAAAAAAACTGTTTCAAAACTCAGTTTCGGCAGTAAGAAGCCAAATAGAGCAGCTGGTATTATAATATTTTAAGTGGTAAGAACAAATGTTACAGATCTGTATAAAATCTTTTATTAGCCGTTTTTAAGGTTTAGAGAGAGTGAAGTTTCATGGAGATTCATGAATATCAAGCGAAAGCTCTATTTCAGGAATTTGGTATAAAAGTTCCCCAATCCACAGTGGTGAACCATGCTGATCAGGCTTTTGAAGCGGCAAAAAGGATAAAAGTGGATGGATGGGTGGTGAAAGCTCAGGTTCACGCTGGTGGACGAGGGAAAGCGGGAGGTATTAAAAAAGCCGATACACCGGAAGAAGTGCGGAAGATTGCGGCAGAAATGATAGGTCAAAAGCTGGTTACAGCTCAAACAGGACAGGAAGGAAAGATTATTCACCAGGTGTTGGTGGAAGCCATATGTGAAATCGAGAAAGAATTTTACTTAGCTTTGCTGTTGGATAGAGTGGACCAGAAGCTTTGTTTTATCGTTAGCTCTGAAGGGGGAATGTCTATTGAAGAAGTAGCTGAAAAATCCCCGGAAAAAATTTTTAAATTAACTGTTGATCCCCTCTGCGGCCTCTTGTCTTTTCAGATCATGGCTATTTTGAAAAATCTCAATTTACCTCTTTCTTTCTTTAAGAAACTGAGTGCCTTGTTACATTCTCTTTATAATTTAATGGTGCAAAAGGAAAGCACTCTCATTGAAATAAATCCTTTGGTGCGTACAAGGCAGGGAGAACTTTTGCCTTTGGACGCCAAAATGAGTATTGATGATAACGCTTTATTTCGTCAGGAGGAGATGAAAGCTCTCATGGATTTAAAAGAACTGCCCCTGGAGGAAAGGAAAGCCGCCACTCATGAACTGTCTTTTGTTAAATTGACCGGAAGTATAGGGTGTCTGGTAAACGGGGCCGGCCTGGCAATGGCCACGATGGATATAGTGAAATTGAAAGGGGCTGAGCCGGCTAACTTTTTGGATGTAGGTGGTGGAGTGGATAGTGAAAAAATTGATATGGCCTTTCAAATTTTAAAGGAAGACCCTAATGTTAAGGGTATTCTGGTAAATATTTTTGGCGGTATTGTGAAATGTGATTTGATAGCGAAGGGTTTGGTTAAGGCCATTAGCGTGTTGAATATACGGGTTCCGGTGGTGGTGAGGTTAGAGGGGACTCATGCCAAAGAGGCTCGACAGATATTGGATAACTCCGGTTTGGATTTAAGTTTTGCAGATAATTTGGAAGAGGCGGCTCAAAAAATTATTTCTTTAACAAGTGAAAATGGAAAATGAGTATTTTAATCGATAAGCATACCCGTCTAATTTGTCAGGGTTTTACCGGTAAACAGGGAACCTTTCATTCTGAGAAGGCCCTGGAATATGGCTCCTTTCTTGTAGGGGGGGTCACTCCGGGTAAAGGAGGGACGAGTCATTTAGGTTTACCTGTATTTGATACTGTGAAGGAGGCGAAAGAAAAAACAAGGGCTAATGCCTCTGTTATTTATGTTCCTCCGGCTTTTGCTTTGAGTGCTCTTGTGGAGGCGATTTCTGCTGAACTGGATTTAGTGGTGTGTATTACAGAAGGTATTCCTCTGTATGATATGCTTCGGGTAAAACAATTTATAAAAGGTAAAAAAACCCGTTTGATTGGTCCCAACTGTCCCGGGGTTATCACTCCCGGACAATGTAAAATTGGGATTATGCCTGGTTATATCCATCAAAGTGGACCGGTGGGGGTTTTATCCCGCTCCGGTACCTTAACTTATGAAGCTGTGTGGCAACTGAGTTCTTTGGGTTTGGGGCAAAGTACTTGTGTGGGGATAGGTGGCGATCCTTTCCCCGGAACGGACTTTGTGGAACTATTGAAGCTTTTTAATCAGGATGAGCAAACGGAAGCTGTAGTGATTATTGGAGAAATAGGAGGAGAACTGGAAGAACAGGCCGCGGAATATATAAAAACAGAGTTTAAAAAACCGGTAACCGCTTTTATTGCCGGTAGCTCGGCTCCGGAGGGAAAGCGAATGGGACATGCGGGGGCTATTATTAGCGGAGGCAGAGGTACAGCCAAGGGAAAACAAAAAGCTCTTGCCAGTGCCGGCGCTTTTGTTGCTCATTCCCCGGCACAGATTGGAATAACTCTTAAAAACAGTTTGAAAACCGTTTAAACTTGCCCTATTTGATTTTTTCTGACTTTTCTTTTTAACTGAAGTCTCTTTCTTGAGTTCCTCTTTATTTTTATGTAAAAAGTTGTGTTACATACTTTTGAAAAGGATGTTTAGGATGGCCGAAATCGTTACTTTTTCCATGATTAAACCGGACGCCACGGCCCGGGATTTAATAGGAGCTATTATCCAAAAACTGGAATCAAACGGTTTGAGGATGAAAGCGGGTAGGCTGATGCGAATGGAGGCTTCGCTTTGTGAAAAGTTTTACCAGGAACATAAAGAAAAGCCCTTCTTTCACTCTCTTGTTCAATTTGTGCTATCTGGACCGGTTTTTGTTATGGCTTTAAGTGGTGCAAATGCAGTGGGGCAAGTACGAAAAATTATGGGACACACAGACCCCAAGCAAGCTGACCCGGGAACCATTCGGGCTTTGTATGGTGAAAGTATAGAAAGAAATTCCATCCATGGAAGTGATTCGTTGGAAAGTGCTGAAAGAGAGTTAAATCTTTTCTTTAATGAGACTGAATGGAAATGATGAGAGATTTTTTTTTAAAAGTGTTTTCTGTCTTTATTATTTCCCTGGTTTTAATTTCCTGTGTATCCAATGAAAAGCAAATAAAGAAAGCGGAGCTGCATCATCAAATGGCTCTTTCTTTGATGAAAAAGTGTCAGTATCCCTCTGCTTTATCCGAGTTGAACAAGGCTCTTAAGTTAAGGAAAGAAGACCCTGTTTTTCATCACTCTATTGCTCTTTTGTATTTTCAGTTTAAAAAATATGAGAAATCTGTTGAACATCTTAATGAAGCTCTTAAATTAAATCCCAAGTTTACGGATGCCCGTGTGCATTTGGGTCGGAGCCTGATTGAATTGGGTAAATGGGATCAAGGGCTAAAAGAACTACAGAAAGCCAAAGAAGACCTCACATACAGATATTCTGAAAACATTCATGCCCACATGGGATTTGTGTATTATAAAAAGAAAAAATTCTCTTTGGCTGAAAAACATCTCAGTGTAGCCAGAACAATAAAAAAAGAGGGTTGTTTTACAGCTTTATATCATGCCAAAAGTTTATACTTTCAAGGTCAATTTCAAAAAGCTTTGGCTATTTTAGAGCCTTCCAAACGGTGGTGCGAGAAAAATCTGCCCTTATGTTCTACCCCTTCCTTTGATTCCTATTTTTTTGCTGCCTTAGCTTATAATAAAATGGGACAGAGACAAAAAGCCTTTTTGAATCTACAAATTTTTTTAAATAGAGCAGAAAACAGTGAATATATGGATGAAGCAAAAAAGCAAATGAAAGTTTTGAAAGGCCTTAATTGATGTACTCCCATCAGAACCTGCTAAACTTGGGACAGGCTTTAAAAGAAAGGAGGGAGGACCAAGGCTTAACTCTGGAAAAAGTTTCCGAGTGGACAAAAATCAGTGTATCCACACTGCAGGCTATTGAAGAGGCCCGAGCTGATCAGCTTCCTGTTTATACCTATTTAAGAGGATTTATTCTGGCTTATGCAAAAGTGCTCGGGATGGATGAGCAGGAAATAGATAAGGAGCTAAAAAGTCTTATTCCTCAGGGAGAAGAAGTTTATTTACCTGGTGTGGCTTCTTCCTCTTCCGAGGCGGAAAATCTTATTGAAAAAGATCTCAGACTGATGCCGGTTATTTTAGCTATCTCTATTTTGTTTATACTGGGAAGTATTCTTGTTTTTACTAATGTCATTCGGTCTTATAAAAAACCGGAATCTGTGGATATGGAACAATCAACAGCGGAGCAAAAAGCGTCAGGGGACACAGAGGAGGTGTTTACTGAAGGACAAAATGAGCTGGACCCAGATTCAACAGGAAAGGAAGGACAACAAAGCGATGGATCTGTTGAGAATACAGATACTGACAATGAGAACGGAGAACCGGAAGATCAAACATCTTCCACCAAAGCGGATTACGCTTTGGAAATTGTTGTTAAAGCCTTAGAGGAAGTGCAGATATTTTATCAGGAGGATGAAGGAAAGAAAAAAGAGATTTCTTTAAAAGAGGATCAGTTTAAAGTGTTAAAGGGGCGGGAAAATATTTTTATTGGAACGGATACTTCGGATAAGGTGTACATTTTTCATAATGGGAAAAACCTGGGTGCATTTGGTTCCGGAGGGAAGAAGGAACAGATATTTTCAAAGGAAGACTTATAGATAAGTGAAAAATGGTTTTTTGCTTTATAAATGAAAGGATATCAATGAATTTCGTGGCTTTGGATGTGGAAACGACAGGAACCTTATCTTATGTGGATCATATTGTGGAGTTGGCGGCGGTTCGTTTTTCGGATGGAAAAGAAGAGGATAGTTTTTCCACTTTAATTAATCCCGGTGTACCTATTCCGGAGGAAGCTTCTCGTGTGAATGGAATTACGGATGAAATGTTAAAGGGAAAGCCGGTTATAGGGGATGTGCTGGCGGATTTTTCCGGCTTTTGTGCTCATTATCCTTTGGTGGCTCATAACGCTATATTTGATTTTCAGTTTATTTCATCAGCTTTGGAAAAATGTTATTGTGTAGCTCCTACAGGTCCTTTATTTGATACTTATGCTCTTTCTAAAAAGGTTTTTCCGGGTTTAAGTAATTATAAACTTTCCACCTTGGTGGAATATTTAAAAATTCCTGTTTCTCAATTTCATCGGGCTAAACAGGATGCCTGGGCCTGCGGTCAGGTGTTTGATTGTATCTTAAAAAAGATAAAAACCAGTGAATATTTGGATTTGAAAAAGCTCAGTCAGTTGACAGGAAAAAAGGAACTTCGGTTTCCTGTACTGAAAGCCCGTCAGCTTTCTTTGTTTGAATGATTATTATGAATCTGGAAAGTAAGACCTCATGGAGAGAGGTATTCTCCAACCTCTGTCGAAAGAACGATTTTTTATTTTTAATATAGGGGGAGATTGTCTTCTCTTAAATTCACTATTTATTAACCATTTGAATATTCTTTTTTCAAAAGGGTTACCGGGGTCTTTTTCTTCCTCTATGAGTTTTTGCAATACGGGATCGAGAGCTTTATAAGGAGGGAGGTCATCTTCATCTTTCTGGTCCTTTTTTAATTCTGCACTGGCTTCCCTTTTAAGGATGTTGGCGGGAATTTTTAAATATCGGCCCAGTTGGTATACTTCGGTTTTGAACAAATCTCCGATGGGCAGTAATCCTCCTGTTATATCTCCATATAGAGTTCCGTAACCTAAAGCCAGTTCACTTTTGTTGGAGGTGCCGAGTAAAAGACTTTCCGGATGATTATTGGCATAGGCCATAAGGAATAAACTTCTCAGTCGCGCCTGGATATTTTGTTTTGTGATATCCAAAAGTTTTTCTCCGGCCTTTGATATTTTTATTTTCAAAAATTTAAGGTAAAAGCTTTCAATATCCTGAGTGATGAGACGGCACCCTAATTTGTCGGCCATTTTGAAGGCGCATTTTTCAGAAAGCCGGGAAGTAAAAGGGCCGGGAAGAAAAAAGAGCTGGACATTTTTTTTCCCCTGGGCTTCGCAGGCTAAAGTGGCCACCAAAGCGGAATCCACACCGCCACTCAAACCCAAGTGTACTTTTTTGAATCCGTTTTTCTTGATAAACTCCTGTAGTCCGAAAATAAGAGCTTTGGCTGTTTGTTCCTGTATGGAGTCTCTTTTTTTTCTGGAGGTGGTAATAAAGGTGTTTTTCTTTTTTTTCTCTGGAAAATCAAAGTAAGAGAGATTTTCCTGAAAGAAAGGGTTTTGGTGAATTAAGTTGCCTTTTTGATTTAAAATAAAACTGCCTCCGTCAAAGATAAGTTCCTCCTGGCCTCCCACTGAGTTAAGGTAGATGAGAGGAGATTGATATTTTTTGGCCCATCTCCTGGCAATCTGCTTTCGTTTTTGATCTTTATATAGGCTAAAGGGAGAGGCATTGAGACTGATAATAAGGTCCGGATTTTTTTTATACCGTAACAATGGTTTGTGCCATGTTTCCTCACACATCAGAACCTGAATCGTCATGTTTTTAAGAGTGAAACAATTGTCCTGCATTTTTCCTCTTTTAAAATATCTATCTTCATCAAAAACGTCATAGTCGGCGAGAATTTCTTTTGAGAAGACTTTTATTTTTTTATTTTTTTGAAGAAAAAAAACGGAAATCTTCGGTGAAGAATCCGGCCCGGCCGCTCCGAGCAAAACAGTCATGTCTTTTGGTACTTGTTTGTGAATTCTTTTAATGGATCGGGAGATTTGTTGTAAAAAAAACTTTTTATTAAGTAAGTCTAAAGGAGAATAGCCATTTAAAGTCATTTCCGGAAAGATTAATAACCGGGCTTTTTGCTTTTGGGCTTTAAAAATGTATTCCAATATTTTTTTTTCATTAAATGAAATGTTTCCTGTAAGAGAGTTAATTTGGGCCATTCCTATCTTCATTGTTTTTTTACTTGGGGCAAGTCCTTTCTTGATTTAAGATTTTGGTTTTTCGTCATTCTGAACTTGATTCAGAATCTATGTCACTCCTGTTTTTACTCCGATGTGGATTCCGGATCAAGTCCGGAATGACGGGAATCGGGAAGGTGGTTATTTCAGGGATTTTTTTACGGAGGAAGTTTGACTGATAATAAGGAATAAAACGACACCGATGATAAGAATAATCAGGACAATGCGAAATATGTTTCCAAAACTCCAGGGCTTTATTTCACCTTCATCCCCGGAGGATTTCTTTTTATCTTTTTTAACCAGGTGGCTTCTTTTTTCTTTTTCCTGAGATTTTGATTTTTTTCCTCCTCCACTGGATAAAGCAATAGGAATATTTCTTCTTTCCTGTTCTTCCTGGTCAGTGGACATATAACCATAGGACCCTACGGCTCTGAAGCGTCGGCCGGAGTGACCCGGTTTACTGTCAGAGGCGGTAAGACCATCTCTAAAACCCATCTTTTTCTTTTTTTTCCTTGAGGACCGGCCCCCCCCTCCACCTGTATCGCTGTTGTTTTGGTGTAAGTCATCCTCTAATAACATATTGGAGTTATTGACAGAGATGTACTGGCCGCTGGTGCCGGACCCTCCCTTGTTTTTTGATCTGCCGGGCTTGCGACTTTTTTTACCGGAACTGTTACTATTATTGTATTGAGAAGAATTGTTGCTACTGTTACTGGTGTCTGTTCCGTTCGGATCATCCCCCCCCCCTCCACTGGAGGAAGAAGAAGAAGAGGAGGAAGAGGAAGAAGACGAGGAACTACTGGAAGAGGAGGAAGAAGAAGAAGAGGAGGAAGAACTGCCGGAAGAAGTTCCCTCGGCTGTGAAGTCTATATTACTAATGCCCGCGCAAGGATTGCTGAGATGGGCTGTGGGTTGTCCGGGTAAAAGTCCTGTCTGCATTAAACAGGCAATATATCCTTCCGTACCTATTATGGACTTACCCCATCTCTTAAACCCATGATTGAGTCTTAAAAGGATCGCTCCCATAACCAATACCACTACTGTTAAAATCAGGACATATTCCACTATGGCCTGACCTTTATTTTTCTTTAGTTTGGAAAAGGCGGGAACAATCATAAAAAACCCCTTAATTCACATTGATTTATCGGAACAGTATTGAAATAGATTGAGCTGACAAATAAATGGAATAAGTGAACAGGTTATATTTTTTAATAACTCTCCTTTCACTTGGTAAGCCTTTTATCCTAATTATTTTTGTTTTGTTGAAAATATATCAGTCGGAAGGATTGTATCAAAATGAGACTTTAAAAGAGGAGGTGAAATAAAAATTCGTTTAATCATTTTGTGAATTCAGGAGTTAAAGGTTTTTTATGTTTATCCGATGATAAGAGATAGGTTTTAATTTATAAGGAGGATTTATGAAAAAATTAAAGTCAGTGGCTCTTCAGCTTTGGAAAGATGAGTCCGGGCAGGGAACGGCAGAATATGTTTTGATTCTGGTGGCTGTTGTGGGCCTGGCCGTTGTTTTTAGAAATCAACTCAAAGAACTGCTAGGGAAGAAGATAGGTGATTTAAGCGGAAAAGTAATGGGTTTTAGTGAATAATAGAATAGTGGTTTAATTTGTTTGGGAGGAGTGGAGAAAAATGACAGCCGAACTAGTGTTGTTGCTTTCTGTGTATGGCCTCATTATTTTAGGTCTGTTTATGCATCCTCAACATGGTGTCGTAAATAACTTTAATGAAAACCTTCCTTTTCTTTCCGCCCGGGTGGAAAAACATGTGGCCACCGGGGTGGGTTTTTGGACTACCAGTTCAGCTCCTATTCAGTGGAGAGAGCCATAATTTAAAATATAGCCTCTTGGTCTTGTTTTTGTCCGGTAAAAAAAATATTCTTATTTCCATGGAAAAAAGGGGGTCTAATTAAGACAGTCATAGTCTTTTCTTTGGAAGATTTTTCATGTTTTTTAACTATATTTTACCCGCTCTCATTTTACTTTCCGCTGTGTTGGATGATTTAAGGTCCAGAAAAATTCATAATATTCTTATTCTTGTGTTGTTGGCTGTGGCTCTGTTTTCGGTTTTGATTTTTCAGGGTGTGCAGGGGCTTTTTCCCGCTTTACTGAATTTACTGATCGCCTTGGGAATCAGTATTCCCCTGGTGTTGTTGAAGATAATAGGGGGCGGGGATATGAAACTCTATGCTGTGTTGGCTTTGGTGCTGTCCCCCAGGGCTTTAATTGTTAGCCTCATTTGTGCTTTTTTTTGGGGGGCTGTTTTGGGTCTTATAAAAGTGATTCTGGATAAAAAAACAGGTGTCATGTATGTCAATTTTCTCTCTTTGCTTAAGCTAAAAAAACCTTCTTCCGATATGCTTCATAGTTTTCCCTTTTCTGTCAGTTTGTTTTTAGGGTGGCTCAGTTCTTTTTATTTTATTAATTAGTGGGTTCAAAAAAGGAAGTATTATGTTTGGAAGAATAAAATCTCAAAAAGGGCAGGCCACATTAGAGATGGTTTTGATTTTGGCCCTTCTGGTTACCATGGGTTATCTTGTTAAAAAGGGACTAAAAGACGGTAAAGTGGTTCATCGTTTTGTTGCCGGACCCTGGAAAACAGTTAATGGTATGATAGAATCAGGGAGTTGGGCAAAAAGACAGGATGCCATGGCTAATCATCCTAATTATTTTAGGAGAATGTATTCTCAAGAGGGTGTGAATCCCAATTAAAAATTTGATGTCACTATTAAAAATTTTGATTTTTCTGAATTTGAAAAACGGGAAAAAGAATAAAAAATATCTGGAATTGTTTAAAACAAACAGGGGAAATTTTTTTGAATCAAAAGCGCTTTATTTTTTCTTGTAGAGGTAGCCTTACAGTTCAGTTTTTACTGGGTTTTATTTTAATTTTGAGCTTTGTGATGCTTTTTTCCGTTATGACTTTTACTTTGGCCGTGACCGAGGTCACACAGTATATAACTTATGCTGCCAGCCGGGATTTATTTTTAAGCCATGGTTCAAAAGGTTATCAACGACAAGCGGCTATGGAAAAATATAACGATTTGGTAAGCAGTCTTCATTTAAATAAATTTTTCAAGCCGGATTTATTTAGAATTACTGAGGCCAGTGATTTATCGGGGGAGGGTTTGGGTTTGAATAGAAGTTTTCCTCCTGCCAGTGGGGCACCTAATCTCTTTTATGGAGTGTGGACAAAATTTATACCTAAGGTATTGGAAGTGGACACTATATGGGGAGGTACTGAGGAAAATGAGGCTTTTTTTGAGACAACTATCGGCTCTTATCTTGGAAGAGAGCCAACAATAACGGAATGTGAGCAATTTAATAATAAGAGATGGGAGCTTATATTAGATAAGCATGGAAGTATACCGGTAAGTTCGGCTACAATAAGCTATCAGCCTTTTCACGATAATGGTTGTTAAGTAAAGAGGAAGTGAGATTCGCGAGTGGCGGTGAAATGAAAAACAAGTCAAAACAGTTTATAAAAAATCAAAGGGGCCTGGCCATGCTGGAGGCTCTTCCTATTATCTGGGTTATGTTTATTTTGTTGGGAGCCACGCTGGGTTCCTGGGGTATCGCTCATACGGCGATCTTAAATTCCATTGCGGCCAGAAATTACACTTTTTTTCTTTTTAATAATCGCTCAGATCTTTCCTATTTAAGGGATTTTGCAAGACAGGAATATTCCATTCTGAGTGATGATGTGAGAGATCAATATTATCGTGAAGATTATAACGGGAGCAACTTCAGTGGTCATGGTAAACGGTTTTCTTATATTGCCTCTGAAGCAAATCCGGATGACCCACTTACGGCCACTTTGCGTCGGGTGGATTTTAGAAGTGTCAGCTACGCGGATCGGAGTGAATTTTTATCCGACCCTGAGCATACTTATAAAATAGAAGAAATTGAAGATCGGAATATAAATCAAAAAGTAGGTCCGGCCTGGATCATGGTGGGGTACGGGATTTGTCTGAGTGCAAAATGTGGAGATTAATTAAACATTTAGATTTTTAAGTCCGGTTTTTTTATTCACGCCTTAAAAGTCTTTTTGAAAAACAGCCAAAAGATAGAAAATCTCCAAACTCAAAGAAAAGAAAATTTAATCTATTACTCTTTTTTTTCCGAAACGAAAGTCTGAGAGCAAAGTGATAAACAGGACGGAGGTCTTGTAAATGAATAAAAATGAAACTTTAACTTTATGGCTCAGTATTGGTGCCGCCGTTTTGGCGGTGATGCTTCTTTATACTTATACACAGGAAAAAAGCGCTCAGGTTGCGAAGAAATTTGGATCCATGACTTCTGTTGTGACCGCCGTAAGAGATGTCGGGGAAATGGAAACGGTGAATGATTCCATGGTTCAGCTAAAAGAATATCCCAGCAGTTTCGTGCAACCGGAAGCTCTTTTAACCATGGAGGAAGCAATCGGCTTGGTTGCTTTGGCTCCTATCAGTGAGGGAGAACAGGTGCTCAGGACAAAGATCACCCGTCCGGGTCCCACAACGGGACTTTCCCTTCAGGTGTCCCCCACGAAAAGAGCTTTAACTATTCCTATTGATGAAATGCGGGGAGTGGCAAAGTTATTAAAACCCGGAGACAGGGTGGATATTATTGCCTCTTTGGATGTCAGGGAAGGGGCTGTTCAAAAAAAAGAAGTAAAAACCATCATGCAGGATGTGGTTATTTTGGCGACCGGTATAAAAGTGGTGAATGAATTACCGCGGGTTTTTGAAGAGATCAGTGGGGACAGTTTTATTCGTAATATTCGGGCCGCGACCGATTTTAATTCTATTACTATTGAAGCGGATCCTAAAGATATTCAGGATTTGGTTTATGTGCTTTCTACAGCTCCGGGGGCTTTGTTTCTGGCTCTGAGGCATCCCAGCGACCATACTATTAACCAGCACTTACCTCTTTCCAGTTTAAATAGTTTGTTGGGTCGGGGAGCACGGCGTCCTTCTTCTAAGAAAGATAAGACGTGGCTTCCAAAAATAAAAAAGTAAAAAAAGGAGAATAAAAAAGTGAAAAAAATAATTTTAGTATTTGTAAAACTTTTTTTTATTAATGTTATTTTCTTTAATGCTCCTTTTACGGGGGGAAATGAGGCTTTGGAGTCTGTACCTCTTTATGTAGGGATTCAGTATGATTATGAGCTTTCCAAAGATTTAAAAGGAAAGAAGCTTAAATTCGAAGGGCCTTATGCCCGTTATACGGGGTTAAAGTATAATGCGTCGGCCGGGGTTATCCGCTTTACGCCTAAAAGAGTGGGGGTCAGTGCTTTAAATATTAAAGATGCTTCCGGGCGCATACTGAAAAAACTGGCTTTGAAAGTGGGAAAAACAGATCTGCAGCAGGCGGCCACTGAAATTCAATCTCTCTTAAGAACAGTGGATGGGATTCAGGTTAAAATTTTGAATAATAAAGTGGTTATAGACGGGGAGATCCTGGTGCCCAGAGATATGAGACGGATTCACGATGTGGTACAGGAATATAAAGGGAAGGCCACCTCTCTAGTCACTCTAAGTCCTTTGGCTCAAAACAAGGTGGCTAAATTTATAGAAAAAGAAATCAACGACCCCAATATTACGGTACGGGCGACTAACATGACTTTTATTTTAGAGGGTTTTGTCAGTGACCCGGATGAAAAAAACAGAGCGGAAGAAATTGCAAAATTGTATCTGCCAGACCATATAGTGGATAGAGCTATTAGTGAGAATAAAGTAAAAGAGTGGAGCCGTGTTCCCATTCTTAATTACATTAAGGTACGGGAGAAGCAAAAAGACGGCAGAAATAAATTAATTCAACTTGTTGTGCATTACGTGGAGTTAAATAAAGATTACGCGGACAGTTTTCGCTTTCAATGGACTCCACAAATTGAAGACGGCACCAAGTTTTCCTTTCACTCTGGCAGCACCGGCTTGGGGGCTGTCGGGGGTATTATTTCCGGAACGATTAATAATTTTTTACCTAAGTTGAATTGGGCCAAGTCTTTTGGTTTTGCCCGGATTTTACATAGTGCCAACGTAATTACGGAGGAAAAAGCTCCCGCCACTATTACTTCCGCCAAGGAGGTTCCTTACCAGGGTTCCACGGGAGACAATGGGGAGCAGACTGTGGAAAAAGCGGTATCACAGGTCACGATGACCTTAACACCCAGAGTGGTGGGGCCCCGTGGGGATAGTGTTCAGTTATCGGGAATAAAGTTTAAGGTTAGTAATATAGTCGGTTCAACGGGAGGAAGACCTATTACAACAAATCGCTCACTCAGTACCAGCATTCATGTTCAAAGTGGTCTGAGTGCTGTAATAGGAGGTATTATCAGTAACAAAACTTTTTCTGACTATAACAGGGAACCCCCTCAAGGTAGCACTTCCCCTTTACTCTCTTTTCTTTCCTCCAAGAAGTTTAATCGCTCTCAAAGTCAGTTCATTGTTTTTGTGACACCGATTATCAAAACTTCGGCCAGTTCAGGTGTGAGCCGAATAAAAAAGAAGTTTAAGCTTTCTAGTCAGTAGTTTTTTTATTTGGTAAAAAATTGAGGAGAAAGGAAAAGGGAGTTGGTTCTTAGTTAAGAGCCTCCTTAGAGAAAAAATGTCTTTGAATCCAAAATGTCATTTAATCGCTGTTGCCGGTGGAAAAGGGGGAGTGGGAAAAAGTGTTTTAGCTGCCAATTTAGCCCTGGCCATTCAGAAGGAAATGAAGACCCCGGCTTTATTGGTTGATCTGGATGAAAAAAGCTGTGGAGATCAAAGTGTTATTATTGGTATCAGGCCGCAAAAAACGGTGTCGGATGTCACTCGCTTTTCCGGTGTGCTCAGTGAACAAAATGTAAAGAATTTTTTAGCCTATCATAAAACCGGTTTGGCCTATCTGGGAGCGGTGACAGGGCCTGAGCAAAGTTTATCAGGGGACCCGGCTCTTTTTGAAAAACAACTATATGGTCTTTCGCAGATTTTTAAATATATTGTAGTGGATGTAGGGTGTTTTTTAAGTCCCTTGCAGTTTTCCGTGTTGGAGCTCTCCAGTGCTATTTTGGTGGTGCTGACACCGGAAGTGTTGGTGGTCAACCAGACAAAAAGATTATTAAATGAATTAAGTGCCGCCACTTTGCCGTCGCAATTATTTCAGATTGTTATCAACCAGGCCGGTCAGGGGGGAGTGGCCACTAATGCTATTGTGAACAGTTTAAGACTACCTGTTGTGGCGGTTTTGCCGAAGGATGATGTGACCTCAAATCAGGCTTTGCAATCAGCTCTGCCTTTTGTTTTATCCCGTCCCACGGCTCCTTTATCTCAGGCTTATCATGATCTGGTGAGAAGACTGGTGGGAGGGGTGTTACAAAAAAACAAAGCGCTTATTCGTCCCAAAAAATCTCCCACTCAACAGGCATCCCCTTCTTCCGCTGGTAGTGCTTCTTCCTCCCCTCTTCAGGGACGTCAAAGAAGATTAACTCCTTTGGTTATTTTAAAAATGCAGGTGCATACAGAGTTGATAAAAGAGATGGATTTAAAGAAGGACCTTACTCAGGCTAAAGATGAGGCTTCCAGGCAGGAGTTAAGGAATAAGACTCAGATAGTGGTATCCAAGTTAGTGGATAAAAGAGGGCAGGGGCTTTCCCGTCAGGAAAGAAGTCAGGTTATTAAACAGGTTCTGGATGAATCTTTGGGACTGGGGCCTTTGGAAGGGCTATTGGCGGATTCATCTGTGACGGAAATCATGGTTAATGGTTGTGACCAGATTTTTTGTGAAAAAAACGGAAAAATTCAAACAAGCCCTGTTACTTTTACTTCCAATCAACAACTGAGGAATGTGATAGAGAGAATAGTGACTCCCCTGGGAAGAAGAATTGATGAAAAAACCCCTTATGTGGATGCCCGTTTGTCGGATGGTTCCAGGGTGAACGCGGTTATTGAGCCTTTATCTATAGATGGTCCGGCTGTCACTATACGGAAATTTCCTCAGGATAGAGTGACTATAAATGATTTGGTGGATCGTTTTGGATCCATGACTTCAGCCATGGCGGAGTTTTTTAAAATATGTGTGGAACAGGGGCTGAACATAGTGATTTCAGGAGGAACAGGTTCGGGAAAAACCACTTTGCTTAATGTAATGTCCAGCTTTATACCGGCCAATGAAAGAATTATTACAGTGGAAGATGCCGCTGAATTGCAGCTCAAACAGGAGCATGTTGTGAGGTTGGAAACCCGTCCGGCTAATATGGAAGGCACAGGGGCTGTCACAATCCGGGATTTGATCCGGAATTCTCTTCGTATGAGGCCGGATCGAATTGTGGTGGGGGAATGTCGGGACGGGGCTGCTTTGGATATGCTTTCGGCTATGAATACAGGTCACGATGGTTCCATGACAACGGTTCACGCCAATAATCCCCGCGAGGCCTGTGCCCGTTTGGAAACTTTGTGTTTGATGGCCGGAATGGATTTACCGATAAAAGCTATTAGAGAACAAGTGTCCGGAGCCGTAAATCTTATTATTCAGATTGGAAGGCTCAGCGATGGAAGTCGGAAAATAAAAAGTGTTACGGAAGTGGTGGGCATGCAGGGGGATACAGTGACTTTGCAGGAAATTTTTCGATTTAAGGAAGAGGGTTTTGATAAAAATCGAAAAATCCTTGGTCAGTTTCAGGCTATGGGGATGATCCCCACTTTTATTGAAAAATTTGAGCAAAGAGGGTTAAATATTCCCCGTTCTCTGTTCACGACCAGTTCGGCCACGAAAAATGAAAAGCAATCCTTACTGCGTTCCGGGAAACCGGGACTTTCCGGCAGGAGACCGGGCTTGGCGGGTAAATCTCTTCCTGGGAAAAAAGTACCGGGAAAGAAAAATATTTCCTCAAATGAGACAAAAAAGGCTTCTTAAATGGACGCAATAAAATCTTTTTTCTTACATCCTCTTGTTTTATCTCTTGTGGTGGGAGCTTTGGTGTTTGTGTTTTTTTATATTCGCTTTCCGGGAATCCTGCGGTTTTTTAAGGAAAAAACACTTAATTCACAAAAAGAGGTTTTAAAAATTATAGATATGATGATGCTTAAAGCTCCTGAGGAAAAAGTGGTTCTATGGCTTTGGGCCCTGGGATTGGGTTTTGGTTTTTTGGTTTTTTTAGCCTGTTGGCCTAATTTGGTTTTAGGCTTGGGTTTGGGAGCTGTTGGATTTTTGTGTTCATGGATTGGGGTGCAGCAATTTATGAGAACAGTATGGGAGAGACGGGCCAGTCAGGTTGTTAATCAAATGGTAGAGGGATTGGTTATCATGACTAACGGGGTGAAAGTGGGTCTGAGCATCACTCAGTCTATGGAGAGGGTGATTAAGAATATGAAAGGGGGTGCTTTAGCTCAGGAGTTTCAATTGATTTTAAATAAGACTCATTTGGGTATGAGTGTGGAAGAGGCTTTTAATGAAATGGAAAAGAGAATTAATCGACCGGATGTCACTATGATGGTGGTGGCTATTAACATTTTAAAAGAGACAGGGGGAAATATTGCAGAAACCCTGTCTGTTATTTCTGAGACTATTCGGGAACGGCAAAAAGTGGAAAACAAAATAAAAGCTCTGACAGCCCAGGGAACCATGCAGGCCATGATTGTTTCCGCCGCTCCCTTTTTGATGCTTTTGATGATGTTTATCACGGATAAGCAAAAAGCTCAGCTCATGCTGGGTACGCCTTTAGGCTGGATTGCCCTATTAATTATCATTGTTTTGATTATTACGGGTGGCATTATGATGAAAAAAATTGTTACAATTAAGGTCTGAATATTTCCACTTAAGCCAGGTAAAAAGGACATTATTAAGAGTGCTGAACTGGAGTGTTAATAAAAAAGTTAAGTAAAATTAAGTATTTAATTTATTTTTTTTACGGATACAGGAAAAAGGGAGGAAGAGCAGAATGAAAAATAAGATTTGGGTATTTTCTCTATTATTTATCTTTCAGGCTCAGGGTCTTATAGACACTAAAAACGCCAATTACACTAAAACTTTTGTGGATATTGCTCTGCCAGGGGCGGGTCTTCCTCTTTTAGTGGAGCGTACTTATAATTCGCGTTCCCTTTACAAAGGGCTTTTTGGTTATGGCTGGTGTTCCAATCTGGAAACCAGGTTGGAAGTGATGCCGGATAACACACTGATGGTGGTGGAATGCGGAGGAGGAGCGGAGATCTCTTATGCATCCAAGGCGGTAAAAGGAAATCGCTCGGCCATGATTAAAAGGATTATGGCGGAAGTAAAAAAGAAAAAAGGTCTTTCGAAAAAATATATCGCGCAAGTGGAAAGAGATGTTAAAAAGTCCGCCCTTTTACGGTCTGAACTGATTCGGGCTTTTGGTTTAAAGGGAAAGGCGCAAAGTGGACAGGTTTACCAGGCCGTGGGAAGGCAAAGTGAAAGTGTTCAGTTTACAGGTAGTCAATATAAACGTTTTTTAGCTAACGGGCAGGTTCAGATTTTTGATAAAAACGGGAACTTTATCCAGGAGATGGATAAATCGGCGAACTGGATAAAAATACAAAGGAAAAAAGGTAAAATTGTAAAAGTGATGGATGGGAGAGGAAGAAGTTTGCGTTTTAAATATACAAAAGGTGGTTTGGTTATAAGCGGCCCCAATAAAATTAAAGCGGAATACACGATTAAAGCGGATAATTTGGTGGCGGTGATAAACAGTAAAGGGGAAAAGTACCAACATTTTTATGATGGCTATCATAATTTAATTAAGAATCGCTACCCGGATAATACTTATGAATCTTTAACCTACAATACAGATCGTGATTGGGTGATGTCCTTTAAGGATAGAAGAGGTTGTTTGGAAAAATATAAATATGTGAATAATAAAAGAAACAAAGATCACTATTGGACGGATGTGAAGAAAACCTGTGGAAAAAGAGTGACCAATGTAAGTCGTTATGAGTTTTGGAATAAGCAGAAAAAAGATGGAAGTAAGTATCTTTATCGTGCAAGGCAAAAGGTGAATGGACAGATTGCCGATATCACTTATGACTTAAAAACAGGTTCCCCCCTCTCTGTGACTCGTAACAGAGTGACCACTCGTTACGCTTATTATGATAATGGATTTTTAAAATCCCGGGCGGAGCCGGGCCGGAAGGTGCTTTTTTCCAAGTACAATAATAAATGCCGCAAACCCACTCAGGTGGTGGTGCAGTATCTTCAGGGTAAAAAGGTCAATCGTCAGGTACAGACACAAATTTCCTATGACCCTAATAAATGTCATTTGGTGATGGCTAAACAGAATAACACCGGTCGTTGGGTTTCTGTAAAGAGGGACCACCTTGGTCGTATAAGTGAAATGCGGGATCAGAGTAAAAAGCGTATTATTGTGGTTTATAATGAAAAATACAGTAAGCCTAAAAAAATAACCAGGCCCGGGGTGGGTTCCATTCAGGTTTTTTACGATGAAAACGGTCGAGTGGACACCAGTAAAACCAGAACAGATCCTACAGTGGCTGCCCAGGTGGCCAGTGTATTCAATGGTTTTTTAGAGATTATCTCACCGGTCGCCACGGATATTACCATTTAGTTTAACATCTTGGATTTTTTCATACGAGTTAGATCACTATAAAGTGAGTTTAGTGGAGAGTTTGTTTATAAAAAACATCAAGGGAAGAAAAAACAGGATAGACCTGGAAGTATTGAAGAAAAGACAGTATTATATAAAGCAAAGGAGCCGGTAAAATGAGATGGTTTTTGTTAGTGAGTTTTTTATTTTGTTTTTCCTCTGTAGCTGAGGTGGTGTGCAGAGCTCCGGGGGGTGGAGATGATGCCAGTGAAGCGGGCAGTACTACCTCCGCGTGTAACCCTTCCGCGACAGAAACGAGCAGAGAAGAAAATCCTGAAGAAACAAGAAAAAAAGCAGAGTATTTGGCCGATCAACGAGGGGCCAATAATACAGGTACTTCTGGTGATAGCGAACATACACAATAGTAAATTCTCCGTCTTTATTTTCTAAAAAGTGTGTAAGATTTATCTCTTTGTTTAAAATTCAATGAGAAATAAATTTTACTTCTTTTTAGTATAAGGTTTTCTTTTCTCGAATAGTTTTTTTACACTTAATTTTTTTAACTTAAGTTTTGTAAAATAACTTTTATTATGTCTTTATTTTAAACACTTTTAGCCAAGGTAAAAAACATATAGATTCCCTTTATTTATTTTATGTTTAAAAGACATAAACAAAGAGTTATGTATATTTTACCTTGGTTGAACAATAAAAAAGACCCTTCCTTCTTTTTTGTTTTTTGCTTCTTTTTTACGAAATCTTAAAGAAAGATTATTGGCCCTTTTTTTGCATCTCTTTTTATTGTTATGCAAAGGAAGAAATTAAGCCCTGTTCAAAAGGAAAGAATAATCAGGTGGGAGATACCTCATTTGATGGCTGTTCTAAAAAAAGAATATGCTCTATCCGCCATGCATTTGATTTCTCCTTCTCCCTTTTCACTGGTGCATAAAAAAGACTGGCTTACTTTTGCCGGAAAAACGGGCTTTCCTGTTTTTGCCGGAAAGCACTCCCTTGGGGTGTTGATTTGTTTTAGTGCTTTAAATTACTTAAAGGCTCAGGAAGTGAGAAACTATATTAATATCTATCTTGAAAAAGTTTTTTTACAGTTTATCTCTAATAAAGATTCTTTATCTGTCGCAGCCAGTTCATCTGTTCCAGACAGGTTATCTCTTCCGGATTTTGCTCTTTCCGATGAGCGTGACTTTTCTTTTCTTTTGGATAATGAAAAAGGGGGAGAGGAGATTCAGCCCGCTTTACATTCAAAGAATTTAAACACTTCAAACTCAAAAAAATTATTCTCCAGACATAATAAAAAACAAAAGGGTGTAACAGGCAAGACGGGCCTTTCCTTGTTTCCGCTTTTGTTAAGACAGGGAAAGAAAGAGGATTTATTGAAGCAGGCCCATGAGTTATATTTAAAAACCTCCTCTTTTGCTTTTTTAAATGCAGATGATTTAAATTGGAAAGAGGGTGTATTTCATGAAATGAATGGAGTGTTTGTCTGTGTTCCTTTTTTTCATCAGTTGTCTGATGTTCAAAAAAAGATTTTAATTCAGGATCTTTTAAAGGATACGCTATCCTGTCATTTGGTGATGGGTGTCCAAAAGGACGAGGAGCTTCCGACTGAATGGAAAGATCTTTTTTGTTGCGTCCTCTAACGGGACGCTCATCTATTAATAGAAACTATCTATAAAAGTCAAAAGTCAGCTCAAAAGCTAAGCCTTGCGTTTTGCCACAAAGCGAACGTCCCGTTGCTTTGTGATCAAAGCCGAACTCGTTTTGACCTGCTTTTGACTTTTATAGATTCCTCCTTTTCATATAGTGTCGCGGCCCTCTATTGGACTATACAGCCTGATTAACCAATTTCCTGTATGTGCTATTAGAAGGCGGTGTTTGGAGACTTTCTGTTACTTGTGGATAGAAGTCCGGAGAAGTAATATACTCTACTTAAATGGATGAGTTTTTAAAGTCGGTTTTTAAGGATAAGCGATACAAAAAAATTCCCTTAACAGGGGAGGGAAGTGACAGAAGTTATATACGGGTTAAGACAGATGATTCCTCCTGGATTTTGGCTTGTTCACCGATGGATCAGCAAAAAAAGTTTTTACTTAAGCAGAAGGACTTTTCTCTAGCCGGGTTGAATGTACCAAAGGGGGTAGCTCAGGATTCCGAGGGGGGATTTCTTCTGTTGGAGGATTTGGGGGATCATAGTCTGGAAAAAGAGGTGTTGGAGGAAAAGGGTTTTGCTTATTATTTCCCGGCTTTGGATCAAGTCATTAAATTGCAAGCTTCTCAAACAGGAGAAGGGCGACACCATTCTTTTGATTGGTCTTTTTTTAAGAAGGAGGATTTTTTTAAGGAGATGCTTTGGACGGAAGAGCATTTGATAAAGCGTTTTTTATGTCTGGCACCGGAGGAAAGTTTTCGTAGGGGTTATCTGGAAGAATGGAATTTTCTTTGTGAAGAGCTTGTTTCTTTTCCTTTTTTCCCTTCACACAGGGATTATCACAGCCGAAATCTTTTTATTAAAGATAAGCAGATATATTTGATTGATTTTCAGGATGCGGGTTTTTTTCCTCGGTTTTATGATGTGGTGAGTTTGGTTTACGATGTTTATGTTGCTTCACAGATGAATAATGCACTTAGAAAAAAATTATTAGATTATTTTTTGTTAAAGGGTTTTGGTGAAAGAGAAATGACAAATGAGTTAAGACAGGAAATTTCTGTTACACTTATACAGCGTCTTTTTAAAGCTTGTGGTAGTTTTGCCAGCTTTTATTCTTTAAAGAAGCAGAGGACTCATTTGCCCTATATTCAGCCGGCTTTGCAAATGGTGAGAGAAGAGCTGTGTGAGGTCAAACGATACCCTCATTTTTTATCTTTGATAGATCTGTGTTTGGAGAAACTGAAGAAAACAAATATAGAGGGAAGTAACTAATGAAAAAGGAAGTGACTAATGGAGATAGAGCCGCGTCGCTTTAACTCCCTTCGGGGGTTTTTGCTTTGTGCGGGGAGGGGGACGCGCTTTTATCCTCATACCCGTGTTTTGCCTAAGGTGCTATTGCCTTTTTTAAATGTTCCGCTGAGTGCTTATAATCTTTATCTTTTAAAGTCTCTGGGAGTAAAAAACTGGGCTGCCAATATTCATGTTCATCCGGAAATTTTAAAGGAGAGTTTGAGAGAGCAAGCTGGAGCGGTAGGGCTTTCTCCTCCTGTGTTCAGTCATGAGCCAAAACTTTTGGGTTCGGCAGGGGGGCTTTTAAAACTCAGATCTTTTTTTGAAAAGGAAGAGCATTTTTTTTATCTCAACGGGGATAGTTTTATCTGGCCAAATAGAGAGGACAGCTTAAGTTATTTTTATAAATCTCATGTTGAGAGTAAAGCTTTGGCTTCCTTTTTGGTTCGACCCACAAGTAAAACAAGTGGAGTTATTTGGGCGGATGATAAATATCAGATAGCTTCTTTTTTGGAAAGACCACAGGGATCCCATGTAAAGGCTTATGATTTTTCCGGCCTGGCTCTTTTTTCCCGTCGTGTTTTGGAGGTGATAAAGGCAGGGGATTTGCATATTTTTAAAGATGTTTTGGAATCAGAGGATTTAAAGCCGCATTTAAAAGTTTATTCTGTTTCCGATTTAAGACTGTTGGATATGAATCAGGTGGATACTTATTTGGAAGCGACAAGGCAGGCCCTTTGTTTTTTACAAAAGGAAAAAGGTTTTTTGCAGGAAGTTTTAAATTGTTTTTCTCCCCGCTGGAATTATTTTCAAGGGAAGAATTATTTTTCCGCTACAAAACTTGGGAATGTACCGGTAGGAAAGGAAAATATTTTGTTTTGTGGCCGGGAAGTAAAAGGTCTGGAAGAATTTTCTATTAAGGTTAAAAACTTTTCCGTGTTGGGTGATTACTCTTCTATTTTATCTGATGTGTGTATAGAGAGTTCCGTTTTAGGTGCCGGTGTTTCTTTGGGTAAGAGTTTAAAAAATGAACTGGTGTTGAAAATTACAGGTTCAGTTCGATGAATTGCCGCTTTTTCCTTTTGGCTTGATATCTTCTGTGTATCATTTCGAAGATATTGTCCTGGCTGACTCCCACTTTGTTTTTCCCCATTTTTACAGACATGCCGGCCACTTTTGAGGCTTTGCCGTCGTCACCAGCGCCTCCGGCTGATCCGAGCCCTCTGCCGTTGGCGGCCATTAATGCTCCACCGGCTCCCGCTCCTCCGCCATATCCGGCAAATCCGCCTCCACCCAAGGCAGCATCGCCGTCTTCTTCACCTTCCAGTCCAGAACCGAGGTCATCCTCATCTCCCATCGCTTTGGCAATCTGCCCTTCCAGTCCTTTGAGTTGCCCTTGAAGAGCTTTAGCGGGTCCACTGGAAGCGTACTTTCTAAACTCAGGGTTGTTTGTGTCTTCCGCTGTATAGCTTTTACCGTTGGGTAAAGTGATGCTTTTTTTCTTGGGGTCCCATTTAAGGCCGTGTTTTTTTAGAAAAGGACCGAAGTTCCCCGGCTTGGGAACCACTTTTTGACCATTGGGTAAGGTGACTGTTGGAGTACCGTCATTAAAAGTTATTGTCGGATCTCCTAATGTTCCTCCAGGTGGAATAATAGGTGTTCCAGCATCTGTTGAGCCTAAGTCAGTGTTGCCGTCGCCTCCCCCCCCTCCTGTGTCTGGAAGGAGTCCTCCTTGGTATTCAGCGGCAATATCGCTATTATCTTTTGAAGCCATTCCCAGCATCATTCCGGCCAGTCCCAATCCGGCGGAAAGAGCCACTAGGTAGGGACAAGCGCTGCAAGTAGGGGTTGCAGAACAACAAGCCGCGGCGGCTACTCCAGCGGCCATCCCTCCCGCGATAGCAATCATGGAACTTTTTTCCTGTTTTTCAGCTGCTTTTCTCGCTTTTTCATTGGCCGACATAGCCTCTTCTTCAAGTCTTCGGTTTTCCTCAGCGATAGCGGCTTCTGCGTCTTCTCTATGTCCGTTAAATTCACTATTGATCCATTGTTTTTGTCTTCTTCTCTGAGCACTCGCACAAGATTCGTACCTGGGTTCTCCGCTTTCATCTTCTCCTATTTTTCGCACTTCCAAAGTGTAAGTTTGAGAGGGGGCATTGGGAAGATTCGGAGAAGTCCATGTGCAGGCATGACGGCTACCTCCGGTGATGGTGTTTCCGGCATTTCTCCTCGCATGCACTCTTTCCACCTGTCGTCTTACCCTTTTCACGGCTTCGTCACAGGTTTCCCGTTGAACTTCTCCATCCGGGCCCAGCCCGGGTTTTATATCGGGAGTAACTGTTTCCACTTTATCGTTGTTATAAATATTGGTCCATGTACAGGTTTTAGCGGGAGAGGTTAAAGGTAAAGTAAGAAAAAAAGTCAGGCTTAAAAAAAATATTTTTTTCATCTTGGTTCTTCTCCTTAAGTTACTGTCTTCTCTGAACCTGCCCTAAGTAAAAGAATTAGCGGCAGTCCAGTTTACTTTGGCAAAGGCTTTGGAAGCGTTTGCTGATCCTTTCAAAAATGTTTTGGTGTGTGCCTTTGGCATCACTGGCGGTCACTCTTTGAGCGCCTTTTTTCTTTTTTAATTCATCCAGCTTTTTTTTGCTCAGTCCTAAAGAGGCGTAGGCATTTCCGGAGTCACCGAATCCTCCCCCTCCTCCGTATCCGGCGAAGCCCCCTCCGCCCATGCTGAGGCCATCATCATCGTCATCATCGTCTTCGTTATTTTTACCTTTTTTATAGGGGCTGAAGCCGCCTCCTCCGCCCAGTCCGCCCAGGCCGGATAATCCACTGCCGCCGCCGACAAGGCCTTTGCCTGCTCCCGTGGAGCCATCACCATCAGAGTCCAGATCTGCTGTGTCGGAAGCCAGACCGGGGAGACCAAGGGGGCCTGCTATAGGGGAAGCAGCTTTTTTTCCGCCTCCTCCTGTATCCGGATTGCCACCCGAACCGGATGATTCACCTCCGGAGCTACCGGGGGGACTTTCTGAACCCACACCTACGGCTCCCGCGTGCTGGGGTATGACAGATCCATCATCTCCCCTGAGAGCAACAGTTGGTCGTTCTTCCTCTTTTTCCTCCTCAGGCATGATACATTCCATATCCACCCATTTTCCTCCATTCTTTATACATTGCTTTTTGGGTATTTGAGTTTGCTGTTTACAAAGCTCTGCACTGAGAGCGGAGTTTGCCATCTCTCCCACATTCTCTGCCAGATCTTTTGCTTTAGCCCTTTGAGCTTCGCATTGTTTTTTATTGTTTATGAATTTTGCAATATCAGTAGCAGGTATTTCTGCTTCAGATTGGAAGGTAGTTTCTTTATTACTATCTTGACTACCTAAGCATTTATTTTTTGCCTGGTTATATGCTTCACATCTTACAGCTATATCTCTATCACAGATGGAATTACAAGAAGAAATAGCACTGCTACAGGCTCCTTTGGCTGCCATAGAAAGTCCAGCACCTCCGCCAGCAAGACTCTGCATGGCCTGACAGAGCTTATACATATCCTTTCCCGCTCCCTGAAGAGCCATAGCCAGTCCCGGTCCTGCTTTGGTTACGATACTATTTACATCATTAAAGGTGGAAAGAGCTTCTCCTCCCAGGCAAGTAGATGGATCTGAACAGCATGGTTCCGCTCCTGTCCTATTGGGTCCGCTCAGCCCATGGTCACAGTTTTGAGGTCCCCCTTCTGGAAGGGATGGGAGAGGTTGATTTATTGGGAAATGTTGTTTGTTAACTGTTGGAAATGGTTCTGTCGCTCCACTGGGCGGATGGACAACTCTTGTAGGAGGTTTTTCTCCTTCTTTTAATGTTTTTCCACATTGATTATTTGCTGTTGTAGTGCCGTGGCAACCTTTAGGATTAAATGCTTCAGTATCTGAGGGAACTTTAACAGTGATTTCCTTAGCCACAATATTAAAACTAATGAAAAAGGAAAAAAGGAAAAATAGGAAAAGACGGGACATGTTTTTTTAATCGGTAAAGGCTTTTATTTCTTTAGGGATTTTTTTGATTGAGGTTGGTTTTTTTCTGGATTCCCGCCTTCGCGGGAATGACATTAAACTACAGGAGCGACAAAAGGGTTTGGTTTGTGAGGTAGATTGTTTAAAAAAGAGTGTGCTGTAAAAAAAAAATACATTTTTTTGCTTAGGGCAGATTCTTTCTTTTTCTGCTTATCTCATTTTACTTATAGTTTGTACAAGTTACCTATGTGTATTCATTCAAGGAAATAGTTTGCCGACAGAGAATCTTCACTCCCTAGGTTTTCTATATGAAAAGGAGAAGTCTATAAAAGTCAAAAGCAGGTCAAAACGAGTTCGGCTTTGATCACAGTGCGACGGAAACGTCGGCTCTGTGGCAAAACGCATGTCTGAGCTTTTGAGCTGTCTTTTGACTTTTATAGATAATTTCTATCAGTAAATAAGCGTCCCGATAGAGGCAAAGCTATTTTCTTGAATGTAACTTATAGAAACAAAGTAAAAGCCCGCTCTCAGTTTTATAAACTGGTTATTGTCCCAGGTGGTACATGTCGGGGTAGTTTCGTCCCTCTTCATCCAGGTCCATGCCATAACCCACGATAAAACGATCATCAATCGCTCTCCCGATATAATCAGCATGGATCATGGTTTTTCTGTGAGAGGATTTATCCAGCAATACAACCGTCTTTAAGGAGGCGGGTTCCGCCAGTTTTAGTCTTTCCTTTAAAAAAGCCAGAGTGAGTCCTGAATCAATGATTTCCTCCACGATAAGCACATCCCTTCCTTTTAAATCCAAAGAGATGTCTTTTTT
>JANQSP010000009.1 GCA_028283955.1 Bdellovibrionales bacterium | reverse complement strand
CTTCCAGGGTTGCCACACCCAAATAATTAAGACCTATCAAAGCGTATACACGAGTTAATAATTTTAAATTATCCCTAGTATTTATAAACTCTTCATTGTTTAAAATGCTGTCTCTTAAAAATTCCCCTATCCGCTCTTTTACACTGGCGGGAGCTTCGTAGAATTTAAAAAAACTATTAACAATAGCAAAAGGATTGGCCCTCTCTCCATAAACATTATAAGTCTCTATTAAACTATTGGCTCCTAATAAAGCCTGATTCATATGCCACGACTCAATAGAGCCCATTAGTCTTTGTTGATTTACTCCCACCGGCCCTTTGAAGTTCTTATTAAAGCACTTATATATCTCAAGACTGTTTGTGTACATCTCAATTAAACTAGTTACATCAGCTTTTTTAAACTCCGCTTCACCTTTGTAAGCTGACTCCAAAGCACCATGGTAAGCCTCAGCCGTACCCCCCATCTTTCCCATATATCTTTCCACATAAGGAGCAATAAAACCCACATAAGCCTCGTCATTTCCTCCAAAAGCTTTATATAAAGCCTCATCTTTTTTTTCCACCATGTTGAATACAACCTCATGGTCCCCTTTATGAAGCTCCCATACCCCGTTATAGTAATCTTCCGCTTTCCCAACCATTGGCACTGCGGGTATAACATCAACTACACCACTTGCTAAACCCGCACGAGCCTTAATTTGATTCTCTATGCTGTTCACATTCTCCCAATGAAGAGCTATGGCCTCCTCTGCGGCCTGGATCATCTCTGCAGATAAGCCCGTTTTTATCCCTTGCTTGTAAAGACCTAGCTCTTGCTCTATTTGCATTAACTGTAATTTTCCTATATTTAGACCAGTAATAGTAGTAAAACCTGCTCCAAAAGAATCAAGCCTTCGATTTCTAAACTCTATATGTTTTTGTGTATTTCCTTCATCGATAAAAGCTGACCAGTCAAATTTATCCATATTCAAATTGATAGGATACTCAATTAAAATCTGAGCTTGAGATTGAAAAGATAAAGATGAAAATAAGAGAAAAACAAAAGAAAAAAGCAGTTTCATAAAACTGTCCCTCCTTATAAATTATATTGCATTTTCAACATATCACAAGCTTTTTTCAACCAAAATCCTCAATTTTCGATCGCTTCCAATATTTTTTTATAGGAACTTACAACTTCTGCCAGTTTTTCCGCTGCTTCCTCCTGATTGGGATATAAAAATGTAAAGGCTTTAATAAGAGTGTCTATTTCTTGTAAAAAAGCTCTTGTTGGATTTTCGTTACTTTCCCAATCGCTAATTCGGCTTATAAGAAACTGAGAAGCTCCAAAATTTTCCTCATATAACCCCTCTTTAAATAAATCCTTTTCCACATAGAGTCTTATATCTTTAACGGGGTTTGAATAAGCCTCTCTTAAAAGAGTTTTGTTTTCCGGACTGTCATCCCAGTTTAACAAAGCTGCAGAAAATCTTGATTTGAGTTCCGCATTTAATATATTTGAACGGATAAACTCCCTTACAATAATAATATGATTTTCCGAATGCTCCCCTTGCTTCGCCGACAGCAAAGAATCCAAAAAAGAATCTGAAAAAGAAATCGAAACTTCCGGCTGGATTTCAAGAGGATCCTCCTCATAATCCCTGCCTTTAAACCGATTAGATATTTTCAATATAGAAATAGAAAAATAGTTTTTGTCTCTTCCAAGTTCTATTAAAGCCATTAAACGCAATGTATCACTGTTATTTTTGTCATCTCCTATCTCTTTTAAATACTCCACCACTTCAGGTATTACTTCTCTTAATTCTCCTAGCACGGTAACGGCAGTTTGTCTTAAAGCCGGAATTTGACTCTCATCTATCACCCCTCTTAAAACACTTACCATCTCGGTCTTTAAAGCTTCATCCGATTGTGTAAAGGCTCTTAAAGCTCTTATAGCCGGCTGCCTCACCCCGACAGATCGTTGCTCATCCTGTATGGTACTTAATAACTTACTTATTAAAGTCCTATCATCACCCACCGTCGCAATAAGATTAATAGCTATGTACCTGTCATCCTCTTTTTCTAAAGACAAAATACTGAACATCTCCTTTGTAAATACATCCCTAAAAACAGCGTCAGACACAAGAGAAAGAACCCTCTCCTCCTCCTCTCCAAAAAGATAGTTCCAGGCATCCAACCCGCTTTCAAGAGCTCCTGTGGCCATAAGCAAAGCTCCCAGTTTTTGCCCCGTAAGGGTTATACGACCCGCCGTTAAAGGGATAGATACAGCCGGCCCCACAGCAGGAACAAAAAATAAAATACTTCCTGCCACAATCACCACCCCGTCCAAAGCCAGGTCAACCCAAAAATCCTCATCCAGCTTTTTTTCTCTTTCCTCCAATGTATTTAAGGCCAACTGTTTTCTTCTTATCAGTTCCAGTTGATTCTTGGCCCAAACACTTATGTCCTCATCTCTGCCAATGACTTCACTTATATTTATCTCGTTTTGTCCGATATCGCTTTGAGAAATTCTATTTAAAGCCCTTGTGATGTCCCCGTTAGTATCAGCGACAGTTCTAATCTCATCTAAAATCTCCATTTGATTTTCTCTGGGGGTTTCTTCATCCAATAACACCCTTATAAGAGAGTCTACATACCCGTTTAGCTGGCTGCGAAGTAAAATCAAGGTTTCCTCGGAAGAGGCACCTTCAGAAGAAACAAGCCCGGAATCAACAGACTGGCCGTATCCATAGGGAACAGAAAATAAAAGAAAAAAGATAATAAAAAGTTTCATAATCGCTCCTTCTTGTTTGCTCATACAGTAATTTATAGCTTCTCACTCTATTTGTTTTATAATTTGTATTATGTAAACTCCATCACGACCCTTCCCGAAGGTCAACAATACGCATCATGTATGTGTGAATATTTTTCACCGCAAACCCTTGAACACACAAAACTTTCTAAATCCATGTAGCACCATGTAGCTTTTTACCCCTTTAGCTCATCTTTTGTTTTTACTAAATTATTCTTTTTGTAATCTTCAAATTTATTATAAGCTTCTATAAAAAGTGGTGAACCAGATAGAGATAAAGGAAACACAGCCCCTAAAAACATAAATGGATATTTTTTTGTATTGCTTGGATCAATAAATGATTTATATTAGGTTTTTAATACTAGATGTTTTAAAATCAACAAGTATTCCGTCTGGCATTATATTTTTTTCTTGAATTTAAGATGTTTTATCCGATAAAAAGAATATGAACTGCCCCTACTTAATCGGGTAGGGCGCAAGGCTACAGCTCTTAGCTGTAGCCTTTGCTTTTTTAGGATTCTCTTGAAAACAATTGTTTATATAGACGGATTCAATCTTTATTACGGATGCTTAAAGGGCTCCCCTTATAAGTGGCTTAATCTATTGGAGCTATCCAAGCTTTTATTACCAAAACATGAAATTTTAAAAATTAAGTATTTCACTGCTAAAGTTTCACCTCAACCTTACAATTTAGATTGTCATAAAAGACAATATACATATATTCGTGCTCTTCACTCTTTGGGTTGCTGTGAGATTTATTATGGATTCTACTTATCAAATATAAAAAGAGCTCCACTTGCTCAACCAACTGCTGAACAAAAATTTATAAACATCATTCATACTGAGGAAAAAGGCTCCGATGTAAATTTAGCCACTCATCTATTGTTAGATGGATTTAGAAATAGATATGATTCTGCTGTAGTGATTTCCAATGATTCAGATTTTGCTACAACAATTCAAGCTGTAAAAGATGATTTGAAAAAAAATATTGGTGTTATTTCCCCTTACAGAAAACCTGCAAAGGCTTTACAGAACAAAGCCACTTTTTATAAGAAAATCAGATCTGGTGTTTTACAAGCTGCTCAATTTCCAGCTACTATTACTCTCAAAGATGGTAAGGTAATACATAAACCATCCAGTTGGTAAATCTAAAGTATAAATTCAAAACTATGCTTTAAACCCCTTTTATCTCTCTTCTATATCGAGATTGATTTTCATCCACCCACAGAAGCCCCTGGGCCTGAAAAATCCATGTAAATTTTCATGTAGATTCATGTAGTATTAAATCAGAAAACCGCTTTTAGATTTGGTTGCGGCCCCATTTAAAAGAAAGCTCTACCGGCCGAGCCCCCCATCCATTCCGCCACAGCTCTTTCCGGATGAGGCATCAGTCCGGCTACATTTTTTTTCTTATTCATGATCCCCGCTATATCTTTTACAGAACCATTGGGATTATTTTTATACTTCCACCAGATTTGCTCCTGATCTTCCAGTTTTTTTATTTGATCTTCCGAAGCATAAAAACGACCTTCCCTGTGAGCAATAGGAATACTCACTGTTTTTTGCACCTGATCTCCACCCCAGGCAAAACAGGAATGACAAAGTTCCAGCTCCACCCACTCATCAATAAACCGAAGGCTTTTATTTATCTGCAAAGTACCCCCCAACAGACCAACTTCACATAAAATTTGAAAACCGTTGCAAATACCTAAAACCGGCTGTCCGGCTTGAGCCGCTTTCTGAATATCCCGCATAGCGGGGGAATGGGCCGCCAAAGCACCCGCCCGAAGGTAATCACCATAGGAAAAACCCCCAGGCAAAATAAAAGCAGAGTAATTTTTAGGAGAGAAATGATCCGCGTACCATATTGTTTCCACAGAACGATTCATCACCTTAAGAGCTTTTACCACATCCTGGTCACACTGAGTTCCCGGAAAACACAACACCGCCACCGGCTTCATAAAAAGTACCTTCATACAATAAAATTACTGTTTCCTATAACTACCACTACACCCTCCTTTATTACAATAAATATAAAATTTTTATCAAGAATAATTCCAAAAAATCCTTTTTAGAAAGTTGAACATCACAAAAATATAATGTTATTATATTAAGTATGAGAGCTATCGCCCTTATAATATCCCTCATCATACCTTATAGCAGTGCAGAAGATTCTCTATAAGAGGGATGATAAAATGATAAAGAAAATATTTATTTGTTTTATGTTGCTAACCGTAACTTCTCATTGTCGTAGGGATAAAATCATTGTTTGTTACGACTTATGCTATATGAGTGAAGAAGGAAATAAAAAGTATAATTGTGAAATTATATCTGAAAATGGATGTATTGCAAAAATCACAAATAAAGAAACCGGAGAAGTTACAATAATTGATGAAAGTAAAAACCCAACTTCTAAATAATGTCTGTTTATCCATGAGGGAACAGTTAGGTCAAAACGAGTTCGGCTTTGAGCACAGAGCGACGGGACGTCGGCTCTGTGGCAAAACGCATGTCTGAGCTTTTGAGCTAAACTGTTCCCTCATGGATTACAGTCAGAATAAAGTATAAACATGGTTTTTATCAATTACCTTCTAATACTTCCAATTCATAGTTTTCTACAAGGGAATTGCACAAAACAGATTCTGTTATTTCTTTTGCTTTTTTTAAAGCCTCTTCCCTGTTTTCCTCATTAATTTTCAATCTGATGTACTTTCCATAATGACATTCTTCAATGGAGTAACCACGCCCTTTCAAAGTATCCGCAATAGCCCGACCCTGAACATCCAGCACTTCTTTTTTCGGTAAAATTCTAACCCCTATAGTTACCACGGCGGTACCTCCTCATTCATGGATATTATATTTTTATCTCTTGTATCCATTTTTGCTCTAAGCATTCAAGCACTTTTCTATAAGATTCCTCAACCCCTCCCAAATCCAAACGAAAACGATCTTTATCCTTTTTTTCTCCTGTCTTCTTATCCCACAAACGACAGGAGTCACAGGAAATTTCATCTCCCAATAAAAAACCTTCTTCATCCGGCTTATTACCCTGGTTTTTTAAATCCTCTCCCTTTCCAAATTCCAGTTTAAAATCAATTAACTCCAAGCCAATAGCATCAAAAAAATATTTCAACTTTTCATTTACCTGTAAAGCTTTTTCTTTTAAAAACTCAATTTCACTCTTCGTAGAAACAAATCCAAAAGCGATGGCCTGCTCTGAACTGATAAAAGGATCTCCCAGTTCATCTTTCTTATAGTAAAACTCCACTAAAGATTTTGACAGCGACTGACCTTCAGAGATTTGAAATTTTTTAGCGGTGGAACCGGCGAGGCGATTTCTTACCACCACTTCCAAAGGAACTACTTTTATTTTCTGACAAATCATCCCTGTGTCATTTATATCAGCCACCCAATGATTATTTATTTTTTCTTTCTTAAGAAACCGAAAAACAAGAGAGCTTATATCTCTATTGACCTGCCCTTTTCCTTTAAATGAAGATTTTTTCTTCCCGTTAAAAGCCGTTAAGTTATCTTTAAATTCCATCCACACCAACTCAGAATGATTTTTAACAGCATAAACATCCTTGGCTTTTCCCGCGTGCAGAAAATCCCCTTTTATCCATTTCATTCCACTATTCCTCAATAACAGTATTAAACATGCTTATTGTAGTAAATATAACTGTAATAAAATCTCCTTTTCTGGATTCCGGGTCAAGCCCGGAATGACGTTGTTTTACCGGAATGAAGTTCTTTTATAAGAATGACAGGATTATTTAATTGTTTTTAAAATCATTTTTACTTGTGAAGCGATTTGATTTTTTCTTTTTTCGAGAGAAAATTTTTCTTTAATTTCCTCCTGACTGAGATACTTTAAAACTGTTTTATTCTCCTGCAATTTATTTTGCAAAGATTCTCCCGATTGAAGAGAAAAACTAAGAGACTGAATCAACTCATAGGCGGAAGAGCGGGACATACCTTTTTGAACAAGTAAGGTTAACAACAAAGAGGAAAACACCTGCCCTTTACTGGACTTCAGGTTCTCAAGCATTCGATCGGTATCCACATGCAGATTTTGAATCACTTCCGCCATGCGATTTAAAGCAAAATCACACAATATAAAAACAGAAGGAAACATAATCCGTTCCACAGAGGAATGGGATATATCCCTTTCATGCCATAAAACAGTATTTTCCAAGGCCGGCGTCACATAAGAACGAATCAAACGGGAAAGACCGCTTGCATTGTCAGAATAGATCGGGTTGTTCATATGAGGCATGGCACTGGAGCCCGTTTGACCGGAAGTAAATCCTTCAAAAACCTCCGCCACCTCTGACCTCTGAAGATGACGAATCTCCGTTGCCAATCTTTCCAAACCACTGGCCGTCATAGCCAAAGACAAAACGATTTCCGCATGACGATCTCTCGGTATAACCTGAGTGGACACCGGTTCCACAGACAAACCTAACATTTCACAAACCTTTTTTTCCAACTCCGGTGGAAGAGTGCCATAAGCCCCCACAGCACCACTCACCTTACCCACCATAGCCTGCTGAACGGCCTGAAACACTCTCTTCTCATTTCTCTGTAACTCCGATAAAAATCCGGCCAACTTAAAACCAAATGTGACAGGTTCCGCCACCACTCCATGTGTACGGCCACAGCAAAGAGCATCTGCGTACTTTTCACTTTGTTCTGATAAAACTTTTTTTAACTGGGAAAAAGACGACTGTAATACCCGGGAAGCATCACGAATAAGCAAAGCCAAAGCGGAATCCAATACATCGGAGGAAGTAAGGCCCCAGTGTACATAAGCTCCTTCAGAGCCTCCCACATGGGAAGCCACTTCCTGAACAAAGGCTGTTACATCATGCCGGGTTCGCTTTTCATTTTCCAATATATTCTTGAGCTGAAAATCAGCTTTCTTTTGAATAGCCTGAGCCGCACCGGAAGGAATAAGCCCCATCTCACCCTGAGCCTGAGCGACCGCTTTTTCCACTTCCAGCATTTTTCCAAAACGATTTTCCCGGGTCCAAATCCGACCCATTTCCTCTCTCGTATATCTTTCCAGCATCTTTTCCTCTAGTTCAACAGTGATATAGATACCACATTCTTATAAATTTTCATACTCTGAGTTCGTTTAAAGTCAGCTTCTTTATAAAAAGCTACTATTTAGAGGACCTAATGTATTTACATTCCACTTCCCATTTTCCAAGAATATCACCTTCACTAAGTTCAAAAATAGATTTCATTTTTTCTTTTGGACTAAGATGTTTATTATCCATCATTGTCAATCCAGCTTTCTTTTTAATCAAGACTCCTTTATCAAGGCTCCAGGTTCGAACACCCACACCCAACCAATCATTTGTATTGGGAGTCCAAATATGAGCTGAAACAATTTTCCCACGAATAAATTTATAAACGGAAGAATCTAAAAGTTTATATTTATAAAAATCAGATACTGTGCTTTGAGGAGGAGAGTCAAAGGAGGAATGTTTCGATACCGTGCCGACAGTTGATTTTCTTGTTATCTGTATAGTGCTTTTTTTGGAATCCTTTTTAATTTTGATTGGAAAACAGCCATAAGTCTTCTTTTTAACTTCCCAAGTTCCTACATAATCATCTAAATTCGGAGTTTTATCTGCCGAAGACAATGACTTTACTTTTTCTCCATTCACTTTTTTAGTCTGTTTCTTAACCCCTGTGTGTGAACAACCTACACCAAGAATTAACAAACCGGCGAACACATAAAATATTGTTTTCATCATCACTCCTTATTTTGAAAAAATTTTCTATTTTTATACAAACCTTATATATGAAATTAAACTTTCAAAAGTCAATATGAATGTGATTTGTCGCGGCCCCCATTTGGACTATACAGCCTGATTTAATGCTGCAAAGCCTTCGTTGAAAAACACCCTTACAAAAGTATGAATAATTATTTAAAAGAAAAAATTTTTATTTCTTGTAAATTTTACATTTATCAAAAATTTTTCCCCGATTTATTAAAAATAATATATATCTTTGAGGAGGTTTTAATTAAGAATAAACAGCAAACTATGGAGAAGCCGTCTAGCAGGTGAAGAAAGTGGCAAAGACAAGCATATATCAATTCATTCCTTTTTTATTTACCTTGAGTCTATTCTGCTTTGGGTTGAATCTCCCGGGAACAGCTTTGGCTTATGACCAGAGTATTCCTCAAGAAGTAAAACAGGCTCAAAAAGGTATTGTAAAAGTTTATACGAGCCACTTGAATGGCACCGGTATTATTATCAGTCCTGATACTTTAGTAACCAACTTTCATATTGTGGTTAATGAAGAAGGCATCCTGCCGATAGAAACATTCCGTCTGAAGAATAGAATTAAAATTACAGGTATCAAAGCTTTATCGCCTATAGATGATTTGGCTATCCTGGAAATAAAAAACTATGAGGGCGAAACTTTAAAGTTTTCTGATTCCAAAACCACAACTGAAGAAGTTTACATGTTAGGCTTTACCGCAGAAACTCTCAGAATAATAAAAGGCAACGTAACAAGTAAAAATGATAAAGATTATAGAATAAGACTATTTGGTTCTATGCCCTATATACGAGGGCTTTTTCCATATTATCCGGGAATGAGCGGGGGGCCCGTATTAGATGCCAAAGGAAATCTGATAGCCATTATTAAAAGCGGTGAAATGGATATCTTAAGAGCCAGCACCGTTAAGAGTTTAAGGGCTTTATTAGAAAAATCTTCGACTGTGTCTTCTGATGGAAAGGAATTATTTCGCACAACAATCGAAGAGCTTAAACAGCGGGCAAGGCAAGGGGATCTTGCGGCTCAATATACCCTGGGTGATATGTACAAAAAAGGGAAGGGAGTTCCTAAAAGTTATACAGAAGCTCATAAATGGATAAAAAAAGTAGCCGAACAAGGACTTGCTCACGCCCAACTTACTCTGGGTCTTATGTATACAGAGAAAGGTTTTGAAAATCACGCAGAGGCCCGCAGATGGATAAGAAGCGCGGCAGAGAAGGGATTGCCTCAAGCACAACTGACTCTGGGTTTTATGTATTACATAGGGATTATTTTTCAAAGAAACCATAAAGAAGCCTATGAGTGGGTGAAAAAAGCGGTAGAGCAGGGAGTGCCTCAAGCGAAATTACTCCTGGGTCATATGCACCGAAGAGGAAAGGGAGCCCCTCAAAGTGATAAAGAGGCTTATGAATGGGTAAAAAAAGCGGCCGAGCAGGGAATTCCTCTGGCAAAACACTATCTTCGCTTTATTTCAATCAATAGATGGCTTAAAAACACAACAAAGAAGGTGGCAAGATGCCTGACAGCCTTTAATTAAAAATATTTTCTCCTTAAAAATTAAACCTTCCACTCACCTTCTTTTTAAAAGATCTTCCTGTATCCTGTGGGAATGTTGCATAAGCGAATAGGTGTCCATTTTTCCCGCCGCTTCAGGGTTTAAATGAAATAAATAAGATTGTGATTCTTTATAAACTTTTCTTCCCTTTCCTACATTATATAATACAAAATAATCATGACAGGAATCTTCTTTCGGTAAAAAACCTTCCATAGAAAAATCGGGAAAAAGAAGATTCAATTGCTTTAAAGCAGAGTCCAGACAAGCTGATAGTGTTTGTTTATCAAACCGTCCGGCATAGGGACAAAGCATCCACAAATCCATAAAAGAAGAGTCAGGATTTTTTTTCAGACTCAATAAATTTTCCAACATCAGAGATTTTATATTTTGTTTTTCTTTTACATAACCCGGCCATACCAACAACAAAGGTGGAATAATGTCTTTAAAATCTTTTTGATCCCATTTCAAAGAAAAACGTCGCCAGATTTTTTCCGGAGCCACCCACTTCGGAAATAAAAGAGGCATGACATCGGAAAAATGGCAGTTTGTTTCCGGCCCGCTCAGTGTCCATATCAAAAAATAATCCTTTTGTTTTTTATTAACTAAAGAGACTACCTCCTCTTTTGAAGTGACAGAACTCCACTTCACCCCCTCCTCCCGCAATGAATGTTCCAAATCAGAAAAATATCTCTGAGAGGACTCCCTAAAAATATAGTCAGAAAATAACGGGCTAAATACCTTTTTTTCAAGAGAAGCACCCGGCTCTATATAAGTATTTGTCAACTCAGCCGCTAAATGTAAAAGGCCCGAAGAGCTTTCAAATTTTTTGATCATCTGTGTTTTCTTTTTCTCCGAAAAACCCGCTCCAGATAAAACAGAAGAACACAGGTGAAAATCCTTTCTTGTTTCCGTAAAAAAAGAACTTAAAGGCCCTTGAAACTCCAAAGGCCCCTGAGGAGTAAAAACAGAAAGGCCCTGCTGAACCGGATAAAAATTATCTCCACATAGATATTGTTTTTGCAAATCACTTAAATGAGGAGGAAGGAATACACCAAAAGGACCTTCCCTTTCCGGAGAGGGTAAAGCCGGCAAGAGAGGACTCACATCAAGCACGGTAGTTTCAAATCCTTTATTCTGTAACTGATGAGCCAGACAGGCCCCCCGCCCATAAGCGGAAACAATCATCACATTTTTCATCTTCATTAATTACTCCCTTATAGATTACTTCCTTTTCCGAATCTGCCCTAAGTCAAGACATGCCAGGAGGGAGCTTGCTCTTTTTGAGATGTCACAGATCCCAGATCCATGACAGAAAACCCTTTCAACTTAACCTGTTTTTGAACCTGTTTAACAGAAGAAGGGGATACAATTAAAACCAAGCCTATACCGCAATTTAAGATTTTCATTAATTCTATCCACTGCATTCCTGTTCTTTCTTTTACCTCTATAAAAGGATCAGGAACTTTCCAAAAGTTCATTTCCGCTCTGGTTCTGTCCGGAAGCACTCTTAAAAGGTTATCCATTCCCCCACCTGTAATATGAGCTATGGCTCTCAAACCCTCCATCTTAAATAATTCCGAAGCCAAAGACACATACAAAGCAGTAGGCGCAAGAAGCTCTTTTTCCCATTTATGTAAATCTTTCTGAAAAATTTTCCTTAAAAGAGAAAAACCGTTACTGTGAAACCCCGAACTGGAAACACCGATAAGGCGATCCCCCACCTTTACTTTATGTGCCCCCAGTATTCTGGCTCGATCCACCACACCTACAGCAAAACCGGCACAGTCAAAATGAAAACCGGAATAGCAATCCGGCATTTCCGCCGTCTCCCCTCCCAACAAAACACACTGGCTTTGCTCACAAGCTTTATGTACTCCATCCAAAAATTGACGAACCTGTTTCTGACGAAGCTGAGAACAAGCATAGTAATCCATAAAAAAAAGAGGTCTGGCTCCACTGCAAATCAAATCATTCACACACATGGCAACCAGATCCTGACCCACTTCCTCATACCTTTGGAAATGAACAGCCAATCTTAATTTTGTCCCTACACCATCTGTACTGGCCGCCAAGCACGGCTCCTTCATATCGGGAAACAGGGCTTGAAAAAGACCGCTATAAGAACCAATGCCGGACACCACACGCGAATGGAATGAAGAAGAGGATTTCTTTTGCTTCAACCACTGAACCAGCTTTTCCGCCTCAGCGATATTCACTCCCGCCGCACGATAATCCACAAAAAACCCTTCCTTTACATTCCCTAAAACCGGAGAATAAGCATTTCCATTATTTCCAATGAAGCCTATTGTCCACTTTTTCATTAAAACAGCAACACCTTACTTCCGATTCATCAAATTTCATTTAACAATCATAATCCTCATTTAAAATCCCTATTACATTAGTCTGGTTATAACAGGCAAAAAATACTTTTTTTTATTTTCCATTATCTAAGCACCGATAATATTTCCATAAAAGGATCATATGAAAGCAATTTTTATCACTCTTTTTTTTATTTATCTGATGGGAATAAATGGAGCCACAGCTGCAACTCCACAGTCATGGCTGATAGCTAAAAATACTCCACAGGAAACAGAACTGAACGCCTATGACCCTTTTGCCGACTATTCCGAGTTTGAAAACACAGCCGAAGAACAGGAAAATATTAATTTCTTTCAAACCGGCCGCTTCCTGACACTAGGAGCCAAAGGAGGCATCAAATTATTTACATTAAATATGGCTACTTTATACCAGATCGGCCCGGCTTACGGAGGATACTTAAACTACTTTTTTGATCTGAATTTCGCTATTCAATTCGGACTAAATGCCAGTACTCATGGTATCGCCCTAAAAACCCAATCCGGACAAAACTTTTTAGGTGCAGCTGACTTTATTTCCATGGGAATTGATTTTAAGTATTTTCTGGATAAAAACTTATTTAATAAAAGTTTTTCCTGGCTCCAACCTTACTTTTTCCTTGGAGTGTTCAACTCCAAAGTCACCATGGTGGCGACATTCACCGATCAAGCCGGATTCTTTGAAGATAGCGGGTTTGGTCTGAACATGGGCCTTGGTGTGGAATTCCAATTTCTCAAAAAGATACACTTTGGACTGGAATATGCTTTTAAATTTATCACTTTGGAGCAGGAAGCTGTACCACTTCAATTAAATGTTGGAAATACCACGCAAAATACCAATTTCCGGCCTTATGGGGACTGGATGAACATTAGCGTGCTATTAGGCGTTAATTTTTAGAAATAATTTTCCATTTTATGCTAGTCTCTCTAGTGAAGCATTAATAAATGTGCTTATGTTATAGAAGTCACACATACAAGGAGGATACAATATGAAAAAAACAATCCAGGTTCTCTTGGTAAGTTTCTTTTCACTCATTATAGCCATACCCTTTTACGCACCTTTGGCAGCACAAGCGGAAAGTATGTCTATGAATGACGGAATGAGAAAGAAAAGATATCGCTACCGTAAAAGAACCCATCGCGTACAAGTAGGTGCCCATGTCATTCCATGGAGCCAAGATAATCAAAAAAATCTCTTTATTGATTTCGATGTGCTTTATGGGTACAACGCAGGTCATTTTGAATTAGGACCTAACCTCGGACTCAGTTCTGATGGTGATGGAAAAATTGATCTGGGCATGGAAGCAGGGATATGGGGTGAGTTCAACATGATAAAAAACACCAGAAAGGAAAAGTTCGTCCCGGCTATAGGTTTAAAAGCCAATTATCTGAAAATGGGTAGAGATAATAACTTACTGCTTTCCCCTTACCTGTCTGTAAAATACTTTCCAGCCAGTCGAACCGGACTCATAGTCAATATCGCATATGATATAAACACCCCTTTTAATAAGTTATTTCAAGAAATGGATATGGGTCTTGGTTTTACAATAAACTACGCTCATTATTTTCATTTCTAATTTCTTTATTTCGTAAGCAGAGCAAACATAAAAAGCCGGAAGTTTTTACTTCCGGCTTTTTAATATTCAAGATTCAAAACACCGCTTCGACAAGTCTGTTTTATTCATGAGACGGAATCTAAAAGCAGCTATTTACCACTGTTTAGACATATCTGTTTTCCGACAATTAACTCCTTCAACTTGGCCAATATTTTCATAGTCAGACGAGCATTTACCTAGAGCACCCAAGCTTTTCCAATCGCCAGGTAAATCACATATCCTAAAATAGCTTTCCCCTCAGTTTCCCGCTCAACCAAAGTAAATCACAGCGAGTTGCCCAAAAATTGCTACTAAAGCTACTTACCAAATGGGTTATGCTGTGATTTTTAGAGTCGAAAAATCTTCAGTTATATGATAGGAGAATTATAGGGAGAAAAAATGAAAAAGAATAATTCATTAAGTTTTGAAGAATTTTTTACTTCGGCTATAGAGGGAGATATAAATAAGATAGTCTCTCTTTTAGAAGCTGGTATAGACCCCAACTTACAGGATGAACATGGATGGACCGCTTTACATTATGCAAGCCGGGAAGGCCATTTGGAAGTAGTTAAACTTTTACTGGAAAAAGGAGTGAAAGTTAATGTTAAGAATATAGATGGAGAGACAGCTTTACATTATGCAAGCCGGGAAGGCCATTTGGAAGTAGTCAAACTTTTACTGGAAAAAGGAGCTAAGGTTAATGTTAAGAATATGCATAGAGAGATGGCTTTACATTGGGCAAGCAGGAAAGGAAGTTTGGAAGTAATCAAAGTTTTACTAGAAGAAGGAGCTAATATTGAAGCTCAAGATAATGGTGAAGAGACAGCTTTACATTATGCAAGTTGCGAAGGCCATTTGGAAGTAGTCAAACTTTTACTGGAAAAAGGAACTAAGGTTAATGTTCCGGATGTATTTGGAGAAACAGCTTTACATTATGCAAGTCGCGAAGGCCATTTGGAAATAGCTAAACTGTTACTGGAAAAAGGAGCTAAGATCAATAATGTCCGACAAGATAATAATACAGCTCTACACTGTGCTGCTGGTGGAGATTGGAGTTTAGGAATACTCAAACTGTTATTGAAAAAAGGAGCTAAGGTTAATATTCAGAATTTTGTTGGGGAGACAGCTTTACATTGGGCAAGTAAGGGGGGAAACCGGAAAGCAATTACACTTCTGTTGGAAAAAGGAGCTGATATTGAAATTCAAAATCTTAATTTAGAGACAGCTTTACATCTTGCCAGTGCAAGAGGAAAATTAGAAGCAGTTAAGGTTTTGTTGGAAGAAGGAGCTAATATTAAAGCTCAAAATGTATGTGGAGAAACAGCTTTACATAGAGCTAGACAGAATGAACATTTAAAAGTGATGAAATTACTGGCTCATAAAGAGGCAAATATCAATTCTAAAAAATCGTGAAAAATAAAACCTCTTTTGATATTGCAAAGAAAAAAGCTAGCTGTGATTTTAGAATCAAAGAATCTTCAGTTATATGATGTGTCTTTGGAGTTATTGTTTTGAAGACTTTTTATGACCTTCATTTAACACATTTACTGCTCTTCCGGGTTCTCTTCCTGCTGGGGCGGTTGGTCTATTACACTTTCCTTCTTGTCTGATAAATCAGGCAGAGACTGTAAGTACTTATGATAATCCTCATAAGTCATCACTTTATAACGAATACTCCACTCTGTTATACGCTTATCAAAGCGCAAATCCTTAATAAGATCATTCAGTTTCATGAAAACCACTCTCCTTCAATATATTGAATTATTTCTTTAACAAAAAAGAATAGAACCACTTCTCACTATTTTCAAGCTAAAACCATACCCAGACACTTCCGTATTATTTGCTTTATTGTTTCTTCAATAAATAGATCACACTGTTCACGGCTTACCCCCTGATTCGTCGCTGTAACACATCGTCTCATAATCCCATAGGTATAAGGAATCCCATTAGCAACACATATACTTTCCCTCGGCGACATTCTTAGAAAAAAATAAGGCTCTTCATCGCTTTTGTCACATTCATTAATTTCTTGCGCCATCTTTTTCCCCGCTGTCTGAAGGCAAGAGTCATATTCAACACTACCTTCATACTTTCCATCAAGGCAAGAGCGGGTGGAGTTGTATATAGAAACTACCTGATGAGCAATACACTGACTTGTAGTGGTGGGTGTGGTTTCCAACTCATTCATAACGGATTCAGCTGCTCCTGCCATCGTCACTAAAACAAAAAAGAAAAAAAGGAAAATTATTTTTTTCATCATCTTATAATAACGATAGGTAAAGAAGTGTTGTTATGTCAAAAAAACCTCCCGCTTTTTAGCCTTAATAAAAGTGACAAATAAAAAAAAGAGTAAAATGGTCCCTTCTTAATAAATACGGATTATTTACCATGCAAAACTTTTTTATACTTTGGAAGTTTTTAACCTGAACTTTAATCCAAATAAATTAATATTATTGTTTATGAAAATTTTTTTTATATGAGAAAATGACCTGATCTAAATTTTAATTCCAATATTTAGGGGAAGAAGAATCTGGCTCTTCTTGTTCTTCCTCTCCTTCCAGAACTTTAAAACCTTTTCGACTCTTGGAAATACGCTTCATCTGAAGTCGTTGTAAAAAAGATCTGAAGTTAAGAAATAAAAAGCCGGAGAGTAACCCTCCCAAATGTGCCAGATTTGCCACGGGAGAACCAAAGCCGGAATTAAGCATCGTTAATAACTCAACGGCGGCAATTAAAATGGTAAAGGTCCTGGCTCTCATAGGAAAAACAAACATGAATAACACCAGGCGATCACCAAAAATCAAACCGTAAGCCAGCAACAGGCCAAACACAGCCCCCGACGCTCCCACAACCGGAATATCCATTACAGCACTATGACCTCCGAAAGCAGAGTAAAGTGTCACACCAATAAAATAAACCAGAGCGGAACCCATTCCACAAGCAAGGTAATAAGTCAGGAAAAACTTTTTCCTCCATAATTGTTCCAATTCAGATCCAAACATCCATAACACCATCATATTAAACAAGATGTGAAATATTCCTGAACCATGAAGAAACATGTAGGTGAAAAACTGCCAGATAAAAAAAGAATCACTCACTGCCGAAGGTACAAAACCAAAAAGATGATATATAGTATCCGTTTTCATAAAAAACTGTTGAATAATGGACACCAAAAGAAACCAGCACACCAGGTTCACAATAATTAATATCTTTACACAAGGGGTGGTTCTGGGGATCATGTTTTGCATGGAAGAATGATACATAGTTTTATTTAAAGTGGTTGTTCTTTTATTATATATTTTTAATTAGAATAGATTTTTTATTTTTTCAACACTGTATATTTTTTAATTTCTTTTTTAACAGAATCAAAAATCACATCCCTATAGCGGATGGAAAAATATAAAGAGGCTGACCATTATAGAATTCAAAAAGAGATAAAAAAACCCTTCTTTTTTCTAAAAAAGAAAGCAGGTTTACCTCTCCCTTTAAGGTATCGCCCAGATGACTGCTAAAAAGATCAAAATAACTTGGTTGAGGGGTAAACAGCTTTGGGGTTTTTCCCAATCCGGACATTTCCCCTACTAACTCAATAGCGTCAGAATAGGTTCCAACAGAATCAGCAAAACCGGCTGACACAGCCACCTCCCCGGTAAAGATCCGGGCATCTGTATAAGGTTCCAGATCCTCATGGCGCATTTTTCGTCCTTCCATAATGGCAGACTTAAATTGATCCAATAATTCATTTGCAATATCCTGAAATAAGATTCTCTCTCTTGATGTCATAGAACGAAAGTCGGCACCCGCATCCTTAAATTCACCTGTTTTAATACTATAAGGCTCTATTTTCGCCCACTCATACAAACGTTCCATATTTATATGAGGAAAAATAACCCCGATAGAGCCTACCAGAGTACCTGAATTAACCAAAACAGTGGAAGCCCCCGCTGCCGCGTATAAGGCTCCACTGGCCATCATAGAACCTACAGAAACAACTACCGGCTTTTGTAAAGTCTCACGTATCCTTTTAAACTCATGATAAAGTTCCTGACTCACAGCTACAGATCCGCCCGGAGAATCCATACGTATCAAAACACCTTTGATTTTCTCATCTTTTGAATAGTGTCTGAGTTCTTTAAGAAATTTTTGCTTATCGACCAATACTCCCTTTAAATTTAAAGCCAAAACAGACTCCTGACTTGCCTTAGGTACACCGCTTTTCTGCATAAAACCCGCTATACCGGCAAAAAACAGGAACACAGCGACTATAATAATTCCTTTAAGAAACCAGGACATTTTTTTCTTTTTCATACCTCTCCCCGCTTATCTACAAAGATCTATAACTAATATCTTACAACTATTATTGAATAAATGAATAACAAAAAACCTAAAAACTCTATTCGGAATCCGGAGAAGTTTTTTGAGTTTTTTCATTCTCTGCGGACTTCACGCCAAGAGAAGCTTTCAAAGCCCTCCCAAAAAAGCTTTCCGTCTTTTGTTTTTTCTTGGAATCGGCCCCTTCGTCAGTTGGTTTTTCTTCCGCATCAGCTGAAGCGGAAACGGATTCATCCCCTCTTAACTGCACCTGTTTAACACTTAATCCGATTTTTCTGGCTTCCGAGTCGATATTTAAAACCTCCACCTTCAAAGAGTCCCCCACCTGTACAGCCTGATCAGGTGTTTTTACCCGCTGCGTACTCAACTCACTAATATGAATAAGACCTTCCACACCTGATTCCAACTCAACAAACACCCCAAAATCCATAAGTTTTTTAACTTTCACTTCATGACGGGAGCCAGGTGGATATTTGGATTCCACATCCACCCACGGATCACTTTGAAGATGCTTGATACTGAGGTTAAAACGCTCCTCCTCCACATTCACATCCCGCACAGTCACTTTCAAAGTCTCCCCTTTTTTATAGTGCTCTTTCGGATTGATGTGCTCTGTCCACGACAAATCCGAAACATGAATCAAACCGTCCACTTCCTCTCCCTCTATTCCTACAAAAACACCAAAATCAGTAATTGATTTTATGGTTACCTCCAATTGCGTTCCGGACGGATACTTTTCTTTTAACTCCATCCAAGGATTTTCCTGAAGCTGTTTTATACCCAGGCTGATTCTATGATTTTCCTGGTCCACACCCAAAACTTTTACTTCCACCTCATCGGCCACCTTCAGTAGCTGGGAGGGATGCTTGATCTTTTTTCCCCAACTCATCTCACTGACATGAACAAGACCTTCCACTCCTTCTTTCAACTTCATAAAAGCACCATAATCTGTCAGACTGACCACACGGGATTTTAACACATCTCCAATTTTAATATCTTTACTAACCAATTGCCACGGATCCTCCGTAAGCTGTTTTAATCCCAAACTTACTCTGTTTTTTTCCTGGTCAAATTTTAATATTTTAACTTCCAACTCATCCCCTAAAGACACCAATTCGGATGGGTGTTTTATCCGGCTCCAACTCATATCTGTAATATGCAAAAGACCGTCCAACCCCCCTAAATCCAAAAACACTCCATAGTCCGTAATGTTCTTTACCACTCCTTTTACCACCGCACCTTCCTGAATTTCAGACAAAGTGCGAGAACGCAGATTTTTTCTCTCCTGGCTCAGCAACACACGACGGGATAAAACAATATTTCCTCTTTTTTGATTAAACTTAATGACTTTAAACTGACACTTTTTACCAATATAACTGTTCAGGTCCCGAACCGGCCGAAGATCAATTTGTGAACCGGGTAAAAAAGCTTTTACCCCTATATCCACACTCAACCCCCCTTTTACCTTTGCTATCACCGTCCCCTCAATAACCTCTTCATTCTCAACAACTTTTGAGATATCCTTCCATATCCGAATGATATCCGCACGATCTTTGGACAGAACCATCATTCCATCTTCATTTTCAATACGGTCAATATAGACATCCAACTCCTGTCCTACCTGAATATCATCCTGACCCGCCACCAAACGAAACTCAGACTTGGGAATATACCCCTCACTTTTATAATTGATATCCACCAAAACACGATCATCCTCTACGGCTATGACCCGCCCTTTAACCACATCCCCCATTTTAAAGTCTGATTGTTTTAAAGATTCTTCATATAATTCGGTAAAAGACTCACCACCTGTATCCTCCCGGGTTTCTGAATCAGGCAGTCCCAGATTAAGCTCGTCCTCTTTCTCCAGAAGAGATAATACCTTCTCCCTTTGGCTTTGTGACTTTGTTTTTTTTATATCCTTATCCATATCCGAATAATAAACCTTTCCGACCATTATTTGTCCCTTATTTCCATGTCCATTTTCTGTCAAAGGAATTTTCACGATATACAAAAAAAAGTGATGATTCAAGACATTTAAGCCACTCTTAAACTAAAAAAGTTCACGGGATTTCCTATATGCTTTCTCCACCATCTCCTCAAAACTACAATCACCGGCATCAATAATAAAAGCCCCTTCCGGCGGACGTAGAGGGCTGTCCGCGCGACTGATATCCTGTATATCCCTTTGTTTTTGCAAAGTAATAACATGATCTACGGGTAAAGACCCCCTCTGATGAGCACGCCTTGCAGCTCGGATATTGTCCTCGGCTGTCAGATAAATTTTCAAACTGGCATTGGGAAACACCACCGTGCCACAATCCCGACCTTCCGCCACCAAACCCTGCCGATTTTGTTCAAAACAACCTCTCTGAAAGGGGCGAAGAGTTTTTCTGACCAATGGAAAACCGGCCAACCTGGAAGCCAGTACATCCACAGCTTCTGTATATACTTCCGGAGTTATATCCTTTTCGTTGTAAATGAAACTGGTCCGTTCTTCATTTAGACATACAGACCAGTTTTCCTTATCAATTAAGGAAGCTATTTCCCTTTCCGTATCCACTTTCCTCAACAGGGCAAGGTAGGCCAAACCCCTGTAAAAAACCCCCGTGGAAAGCCATTTCCACCCTAACTTACCGGCCAGAGAACGACTCAGCGAACTCTTACCGGAAGCGGCGGGGCCATCTATTGTAATTAACAAATCTCTGTTTTTTCTCTCTTCATTCACAAAAGTCATTTCCTAATTCTTGTATCAGTTCTATCGCTTTTTTGTTTTCCTGTTCCAAACCTATACTCATTCTCAGGTATTTTTCCAAGCCCGGCTCATTTAAAGGTCGCAAAATCAAACCTTTTTTCAAAAGAGTGGAAAAAGCATCCGACCGGCCCAGGGAAAATAATAAAAAATTACCTTGGGAAGGGTAAAATTCCAAACCCAATCTATTTAACTCCGTATAAAAATAATCCAAACCCTTCCATACCAGTTGTTTTGAATTCGACAAATAATCCTTAAACCCCTTATCGGAAAAACAGTAAAGCATAGCCCGCAAAGCCAGAATATTCACATTAAAAGGACAAATTACTTTTTTCATACTCTTCACTATTGAAGGGTGTGCCAGCATAACTCCCGCTCTCAAGCCCGCCAGCCCCATCACTTTACTCATGGATCTCAGTAATACCAGATTTGGATACTCTTTTAGCAAAGACAGGCTATGCGGAAAATCTTTTGCCCGTACAAATTCCTGGTATGCCTCATCCAGAACAACCAACATATCTTTATCACGGCAGGCGGAAAGCAGCTCCTCCACCTCCGCATGAGTAATATAAGAACCTGTAGGGTTATTTGGATTACTGATAAAAACGAGACGAATATTCTTATTTTTTTGTAATACAGATAACATCTCCTTAATATTCACTCTTAGATCTTTTCCCATGGATGCTTTATGAACATGAAGACGATGCACTTGTGCGCATAAAGCATAAAGAGGAAAAGATTTTTCCGAAATTAAAACAGCACTGCCCGGTTCTCCATAAGCCTGCATCAGTTTATCGATTAACTCACTGGAGCCATTACCTAAAACCAATTGTCCCGGCTCCACTTCATAATACCGGCTGGCAGCCTGAACCACAGGACGAACATAAGAGGGATAGCGATGAATATCCTCCAACTTTGAAGTTAAGACTTTGAGTAAACCTTCAGGAGGAGGTAAAGGATTCTCATTACTGGCCAGTTTATACACCCGTTCCAAAGAAAATTTTTCTTTAATTTCCTCAATGGATAAACCCGCTTTGTACACCTTTGCTTCATCAATCCAATTTGAAGTCCGAATCATTATTTCCTCAATAAAAAACCATGTTTTATACTCTATATAGCTCTTTTCTTTTTCTGTTTAGATAAAAACTACTCTTCCTCTATTTTATACACCTGCTTTTCAAGGGCCAATCGAATCTGTTCTAAATGTTTTACACCTTTTGTTTCAATTAAAATATGAATTTCGGCCATGCCATGAGCCAGACGGGGGTTATTCCTTTCATGATGAACAGAGAGGATATTGGATTTCATTTTTGACAATAAATAGGTAATTTGATTTAAAGTCCCCGGTTGATCCTTTGCCACAACAGACAATCTTCCCAATCTTCCGGCACTTTTCAGTCCTCTTTCAATCACCTGAGCGATAATGTTCAAATCAATATTTCCCCCCGATATGACCACCCCGCATTTTTTACCTATATCCCATTTTTTGTGTTGCTTAATCAAAGCCGCTACGGAAACCGCGCCCGCTCCCTCCGCCAATACTTTTCCTCTCTCCAGTAAAAGAACAATAGCGGAAGCAATTTCATCTTCTGTGACACTGACAATATCATCCACATATCTGGAAATGTAATTATCAAACATATCCCGGCTTGGACTTTTTACGGTAATCCCATCCGCCAAACCACCTGATACAAAATGCTGTTCAGGAACATATGTTTTTTTATAAAACAAATGTTCCATAGCCGGTGCCAACGAAGATACGACACCATAAACGCGACAACCGGGCCTGATTTGCTTAATGGCACAAGCTATTCCGGCAATCAAACCACCTCCTCCAATAGGTACAAAAATAGAATCCAGTTCGGGAACCCGATCCAATATTTCCAAAGATATACTGCCTTGACCTGTAATAACCTTAGGGTCCCGATAAGCGTGAATAAACACTCTTTTACTTTCATCTGAAAGCTGAAGGGCATGAGAATAACTTTCATCATAAACCTTTCCATGCAAAATCACTTCCGCACCATAATGACGAACAGCCTCTTCCTTCACAATAGGAGTGTTTTCAGGAAGAACGAGTAAGGTGGAGGTTTTGACACACCGAGCAGCATAAGCCACTCCCTGTGCGTGATTTCCGGCGGAACAGGATATAAGCCCTCTTTCTTTTTCCTCTGCACTTAAACTCAAAATTTTATTTAAAGCGCCCCGTACTTTGAAGCTACCGGTCCTTTGCTCATTTTCCATCTTTAAATAAACCTGTGCCCCGACACGATCACTAAGAGTACGAGAGTAGTCCAAAGAGCTTTTCTGAATCCAGGGAAAAATCTGTTCCCGGGCTTTTTTAAATTCCTCTATGGAAATAGGGTGATCTTTGCTCATGCTTCTTCCTCTTAACTATTTACACAAAGATACAAATTAAAAAAATTCTGAGGATCCAAAGAAGCCCCTCCCACCAAAAAACCATCCACCCCGGGAACTTGAGAAAGTTCTTTCGCGTTTTTTTCATTTACACTTCCTCCATACAAAAAGCATAGTTTTTTTCCTTCCGATTCACAAAGCTGCTTAACATATTTTTGCATCTCAAAAACTTGATCCGGCCGGGCGGGCTGGGCACTCCCTATAGCCCATACAGGTTCATAGGCAATACAAACAGAGTCGGGAAAAACCAATTCTTTTAAAATACCGGAAAGCTGTTTTTCAACCATCTTAAATGAAAGACCTTTCTTTCTTTCTTCCGCGTTTTCCCCGACACATATCACCGGACGCAGAGAATACTGAAGAAGGGCCTGCACTTTTTTCCGGATAAGGATTTCGTCTTCAAAAAAGAGCTTCCGCCTTTCACTGTGACCGACAAGACAATGAGTGGCCCCCATTTCTTTTAACACCATAGGAGAGTTCTCACCGGGAAAAGCACCTTGAACCCCAAAGTAACAATTCTGTGCTCCCCAACCGAAAGAAGAAGAGGCTGACTCCTCTGCCAACGCGGGAAGAGTGAAAGCCGGAGCAAAAAACACGAATCTCTTTTGATCTTTTGAATCCACCATCTGAGTAATATGACGAATATAGTCCCGTGCCTCTTTCGGACTCTTGTGCATTTTCCAATTGGCATACAATAAAAAAGAAGACGAATCCATTTTATCTCCCGCTATTCCAGGCCCGGCCAGTTTAAAGGCAGGTCCACTTGCAGTCTTTCTTCCTCAAAATCAATATGAATAATAAATTCATCAACAAAAGGAATCTCCACCTGCTTGCTTTCATCAGAGCGAATCAATAGTAGATCCTGTGCCCCTCCACCAGAAAAAGCAAATATCTTTCCTAAAAAACCCCTTTTTTTATCATATACTGCAAAATTCAGTACTTCACAAAGATATACACTCTCCCCTTTGGAAGAGGAAAAAAGATGTTTTGGTACAAAAAAATCAGCCCCTTTTAACGACTCCGCCACCTGTCGTTCCGTAACCCCTTCCAACTGAGCTATCATACCCGCTTTATGCAAATGAGCTTCCTGAACTACAGCTTCAAGACAAACTCCGGAATCTCTCCTTACTTGAACAATCTGGCCCCTTATTCGGGCAGGAGTCTCTTTTGTAAAAGGGGAAAGAGAAACAAAAACCTCTCCTTTTACACCATGTACACGAGTGATTTTGCCAATTTTTAAAAAAACAGAATGATGAACAGGGGAATTAATTTTCTTCGTCAATGATCTGAAAAATACAACGTTGTTTTCTTTTAGCCCCACAGGCTCCCACAATAGTTCTTAGAGACTCAATAGTTCTACCATTTCGACCAATCACTTTACCCATATCCTTTTTAGACACGCTGGCCTCAAAAACAGTGGTCTTTTCCCCCTTGCTCTCTGTAACCCGCACCTGATCCGGCTCATCCACCAAAGCTTTAATAAGCATTTCGATAATTTCAACAATAGATGTTTCCATAACTACACCTCATACTTTTCATACAGAATACACTTTCTTTACCAAAGAACGCAGTGTCTGACTAGGTTGAGCCCCTTGAGACACCCATTTTTTATATTTTTCAATATCTATTTTAAAGACATCTTTTTTATCTGTCCCCGTCCCCATCGCATCATATTGACCGATAATTTCAATAAAGCGCCCTTTCGCGCTACGACGGGAATCAGCCACCGTTACACGATATTTCGGCCGATGCTTGGTTCCACATCGGGAAAGACGAATTACCACCATTTTACACTCCTTCTCTAAAAAGAACTTTATAGTACCTTTAAAATAATCTCGGCAAGTAAAAAAACACAAAGATCAAAAAACTACTGGTTTTTCCCATACTTGCCTTTCAATTGACCAGCCAAATCCTGCAAATCATTAAAATGATCCCCTTTTCTCAATTTAAAAGGGCGGTCAGCCTCCCCGGATACAAAAACCTCCCTTACATACTTTTTAAAAGCATAAACCGGACCATAAATTTTATTGGAAATATAAACTACAAAGCCAAATATAATAATAAGAAAACAAATAGCCAAAAGAGAAAAGAACAACAATCCCACTACCAATAAATGACTTTGGATATTTTGTGGAACCTGCATAAAATGAACAAGAATCATTTTCGTAAAAATCAGAAAAAACAAACCCATGCCAATGATAAATACAAAATAAGAGCACAGAATAAGAACACAAAATATATACTGATCCTTGTCTATAAACATTTTCTTTCGAAGACTGTTTCTTTTAAAAATAATGGACTGATCCCGGATACAAAAATAGATCATTGACGCTACTCCAGCCAGGATATACAAATCCGCCAGATTAAAATGCCGACCGTAAATCGTCAGCCAATCCAAAGTACTTCCATAAAGCACACTATCCAAACTATCTGACAATATCCCGACAATAAAAAGAACCAGACTCAATCTGAGACCCAGTAATTTTTGCACCAGAATCAAATTCAATACAAAAAACAAAAAAAGAAAAAAGCCACTAAAAATAGAAGAAGTTAATATTTTTTTATATTCTGTAATATCAAAAGAATGGGCACTCTCGGTTATCATAAAGCCGACCGGTCCCAACATGATACTCCCACTGCCACCTAATGAAAGAGAAACAATCCATCTACTTAGGGGAATAAGCAAAGCGGAAAGTATTAATACACCAAAAACGATACGCCAGTCTTTCTTTTGCATGATCTACAACAACCTCCGACAGAGAAAGCAGCTAATCGACCTGCTGAACTTTCATAATCTCCATTAAATAGCGAAAATCACCATTATCGCTTAAATGGTAATTTAAAATATTTTTTTGTACAACCGTTATCTGATCTTCATGCCATAAAGGAATAAATACCAAATCTTCGTGAATTATTTTTTGTACGTGATTATAAATGACACGCCTTTGCTCCTTATCCATCATAGTTATCCCCCTGTCTAAAAGTTGATCCAGGAGTTTATTATGATAAAACCCACGGTTTCTCCCTTTTGGAGGATGCTCTTTTGAATGAAAAGCCAAGCGATAAATATCAGGGTCTATAGCTCCCACCCACTTTAGTAAAGCCAGTTGAAAGCGCCCTGCATTTAAATCTCCATAAAAAGTACCCCATTCAAAACTTTCCATTTTTATTTTCAAACCCGCCTTTCTTAACTGTAAAGACAAAACTTTTCCGTGATCCATTGCTGAACGGGCACTTGATGTTTTAATAGAGAAAGTTTGTTGACGGCAGGAAACAGGAAGATGATTCAAGATCTTCATAGCTTGTTTTGGATCATAAGGAAGAACGGTTATGTCCTTATTGAAAAAGAAATTATTTGATCCCAGGATTGTCGTGGCAACACGGGCAAAACTGTTTAATTTATGTTGTATAATCTCTGAACGATTGAGAGATAAAGCCATCACCTTACGCATATCTTTTTTCTTTAAACATTCATCTTTAAAATTAATCAGTAAATAAGTCATGGACAGTCCGGGACGGCGAAATATCTGAAAGTGATCTTTTTTATCCAAAAAATGACCTATTTTCTGAAAAGAAATTTCCGACTGGGCAACATCTATTTCTTTATTCAACATTTTTTGAAAACGGGTAAAATCATCACGAATAATTTTAAATATTACCTTATGAATTTTTGGAGAGGCCACTTGATCCGTACGAGCATTTAAAATAAGCCGGCTGGAGTCACGGGCTTCCAACTTAAAAGGCCCTGTGCCAATCGGCTTTTTATGAAAATCCGAACCGGCTGATAAAACCTCCTCTTTGGGAAGAATTTTTAAAACCGGCAAGTCCGAACTTAAAAATTTAGCGGACTCTGTCTTTAATTTAATACTTAAAATAAATTGCTTTTCTTTCTCCTTTACATCCACAGATTCAATAATCTGAAATGCCGAGGAAAAGGGGCTTTTTTCAGAACGATACTCTGCAAAACTAAACAAAATATCCTCTTTATTGATCTTTCTCCCATTGGAAAAGGTAAGGTGTTTACCTATAAAAAAAGTGTAAATTTTATCTTCATAATTCCAGCTTTGAGCCGCTGAAGGCTGTATTTCCAAGCGAGGACCTATACGCACCAAAGATTGAAACAGCAAGTCCACAATACGCATACCATTGGCGTCTGTTGCTCTGCGCGGATCCAAAGTGCGTGGCTCAGAACCTAAAGCCACAACCACATATTGCTTTTTACCATCTTCAGAAGAAAGCGCCGGTTTTTTTGTATTCAAACTAAAAAGAAAATAAACAACACATAAAAACGCAAATATCAGTATCAAAAAAAGTGATTTCTTATTTTTTGCAAACACATCCCTCTTTTTACACGCTTCTACGGGAATGACAAATAAATCTTTTTACTCTAATGTAGAATCAACCCCCTCTGAGGAGAGTAAACTATGCAGGTAAAAACACATAAAACAAATCGTTATTCTCACGATAACCACCACTCCCTCAGCAATCATCATTCTTATGAAGCTTGTCACTCCCATGAGACCCGTCATTCCCGCAAGGCTCGTCATTCCCGCGAAGGCGGGAACCCAGAAAAAAACAATTTTCTACTACCCTTCATATGTATTCTCCTGTTGTTCTCCCCTTTCAGTAATAGCGCCTCTCTGGATCAAAAATTAAAAAAAGCTTTGAAAGACAGCGGGATTCCTTCCCGCCAACTGGGAGTCATTGTATCTGATCCGAACAAACCCCTGTATCAGCTCAATGCAGATCAGAGTTTCGTCCCCGCCTCCCTGATGAAACTTTTTACCGCCTCGGCTCTATTGGAACTGTTATCCCCTTCCCTTCAGTTCACCACCTCCTTTATGGCGAAAAACAAAGTAAAAAAATCCACTGTAAAAGGAGATCTCTACATGAAAGGAGGGGGAGATCCGGGTTTTGTCTCAGAAAGTTTATGGAATCTGGTGAACAATTTGAAAAGAACCGGATTAAAAACAATCGAAGGGGATTTAATTGTGGACGACAGCCGCTTTGATAAAAAAAGAAAAGGAGAAAGACTGCCCCGCCCTTCCCATTCCAGTTATGACGCTCCCGTGGGAGCTTTATCCTTTAACTGGAACACGGCCAATTTATATCTACGCCCCGGGAAAAAAGCAGGCACCCCCCTTCAAATAATTGTTGATCCCTCTGCCTCTTATTTTACAAATATTGATAACCGCACATATACGACAAAGAAAAGACCTAAAAAACCTGTATCCATCCAAAGAGAAAAGCAAAAAAACCTGAGAGAATCCTTAAAAATAAAAGGTTCTCTTTCGTTTCATCAACCGGAAACTCTTATTTACAAAAACATTCTTTATCCGGCTATATGGACAGGATGGAATACCCTGGATTTTCTTAACCAAAGAGGAATCCATGTTACCGGCAAGATAAAGAAAGGCATAACACCGAATAAAGCCTCTGTCCTGGCCGAGTGGAAAAGCCGCCCTCTTACGGAACACATTGCTCTAATGATGAAATACTCCAACAACTTCATGGTGGAAATGCTGGTCAAAAATATGGTTGTAGAGCTGGAAGGAAAAACAGGTAATTTAAAAGACGGGCTTAATATTATAAAGAAACATATGCAAACACTGGGTATTGAAACCAACCGGTACCGTCTAATACAAGCCTCCGGTTTGAGTCGAAAAAACAAAGTAACACCGCAACATATACTAACTGTGTTAAAATACTGGCTCCATCACCCATTACAACCGGAATTTGAATCAGCTCTTCCTTTATCCGGTGAAGATGGCACCTTAAAAAAATACTTTAAAAAATCAGTTTTAAAAAGACATATCCATGCCAAAACAGGCAGTATAAATGGTGTAACCGGCTTGGCTGGCTATCTAATCACAAAAAACGGAGATAAGAAAATGTTTGTTTTCCTTTTTAACGGTCCTCCCTCTTCACAAACTCAAGCGGAAAAACTGTTTCGAAAATGGGCCCACATTATTTGGAACTTTTAATTATACATATACAAGAACATAGTCTTATTTTTTACTTACGCAATACAAATATCTTTTTCCTCATTTTAGGTTTTAGTAAGATACAGTATGTTTAAATATCTTACGCTGCTTATTTTAATGACTTCGCTTGTGGCGTGCGGACCGGGTTATTACGATGACTTTCTTAATGAACCCAGCCCTTATGGCAAATATTCCGAGGAAGCGGTAAATTATTTTTTTAAAATCGGACTTTGCCCTGAATTTGGAACTTGCACCAGACCTGTCGTAAAAAAATGGGAATCTGATGTCCGTATCAAAGTACATGGTAAATACTCCAATAGAGATGAAGAAGAATTGGATGATATCATACATGAGCTTTCTGAACTGACCGGCTTATCCATTAAAAGAGTTACAAAAGATGCCAATATAAACATTTATTACGTGCCACAAAGTAAATTTAAAAAATATATCCCGCAATACAATGAAGACAACCCCCAGGACGGATTGTTTGCGGTTTTACCCGATGCAAATTATGTTTATTATAAAGCCACTATATGTATTGAAGACCGTCTTGACCAACTGAGAAAACTTCACTTGTTAAGAGAGGAGTTAACACAAAGCCTTGGCTTGCCCAATGACTCTGAACTATATTTTAACAGCGTTTTTCAACAAAATCCACAACATAAGCCCACAGAATATTCCAATCTTGATAAAGAGGTTATCAGACTCCTATACGATAGAAATATAAAGCCCGGGATGGGTGAGGAAGAAGTAAAAGGCGCTTTAACTTATTCCGCTCAGCAAGTAGCCAGCAACTAATAAAATCTACCCCTTCATTCCGAACTTGATTCAAAAACCAAAATAGTAAATGTCTTCTCTCAAGTTAAAAGACAGCTCAAAAGCTCAGACATGCGTTTTGCCAC
>JANQSP010000007.1 GCA_028283955.1 Bdellovibrionales bacterium | reverse complement strand
GGGAGCCGGGGGTTAAATCCAAAGTCTTTCCTGTTGTCCGCCCATTTGTGAAGATCATCTATCTGACCTTGGAGATTTTGCTCTCTTAGACGATTGTTATAGAGTAACTCCAATTCATCCAGTTCTGTGCGAATAGATTGCATTATTTCATCACTATCCTCTTCATGAGGTCGGGTGACTCCCCGTAATTTATAGTAGACAGTATTTTTTACGACCTGTTTGAACCCATCTAATAATAAGTCGGTTGTAATGTATTGACTTTGATTTGACAAAAACTCACTAAACCAAAACCCACAAAGGGAGTGTAAGAAAGACCCGACTTTTAGATTGTTAATAGTATGGTTATTTATACCCATGGAGATGATATTTTCCAGGTCGTTTAATTCCAGTTCTTTCAATTTTGGTATGTCTCTCAGCTTGAAAGCAAATTGCTTGGAATTACCTATGGAGATGGAATGATGGTTATGTTCCCGGAAAGAGTCCCGCATTGCAGTTAGAGAAATTTCAGGCTCTTCCTGTTCCTGTTCCGATTGTCTGTTGTATAGCGTGTGCATACTGAGGGAGGCTCTGTATCTCGGGGAGTTACGGACTTTTTCACTTATAGTATTGATGGTTTCAATGTGTTTGTTTAAATGGCTTAAGAAAGACCTTTGTAAAACAAGTCCTTGATGGGGAGAAGAAATAAAGTTCCCGCAATGTTTAGGAAGTAATTCATCCGGTGTGGTAGTAATTGTGCAAAGGTTATTTGTAGAAGCAAACTGAGATATATGTGCATCGGTTAAGTTTCTTGTATCTACCGCTTTCGTGTGTTCAAGGCAGGGGTCGTTTTCTCCTCTTTGGATTAAAATATTTCGTTGTGCCACAGTCACACCGGGACAAATCTCAGAAGAGAGGGTAGGGGGAGGAGTGTCTGACCCTGTGTCACTATCATTATCAAAGATCTTGGGACGGAGGTTGTGCGCTTTCTGTGCCCTTTTCATTTCGGCTTTTGTTTCCAGTTCTTTTGGTGAGGATGGTGCTACGGCAGAGGAGGGGTCTTGCGCTTGAGCCTGTAATTCCGTTAACAACTCAGCCACTCTGTTTAATTTTGCCTCCTTTTGCTCTGCTGTCATTTTGGTGTTTTGTTCTATGGCAGCCTGGTACTCTTGTAGTTGTCCCTCAATTTTGCCCAGGTTTGTTTGTATTTGATCTAAGATTTCCTTTCTCATATTTTCACTGATATTAGGGTCAATTGAGTATTGCCTTCCAGTGTCACTCACTTTATCGTTTAGTTTTTTTAATTCGAATATAATGTCTTCGTGAGAATCTATTTTTAGGTGATTTGCAATACTTTTGTCTCCCCGGTTGTAACGCTCTTGATCTTTTGCATATTCTGCAAGGCTCTCTTCTGCTTGACGGGAGATAGATGTTAATTGATCGTTAAAATCTTTATTTTTTTGTAACAGATGATACTGAGCCTCCAGATTGTCAAAATTAATATCCAATTCATGGGTAATATTCCAATTCGCCCATAAAGAGGGAATAAAAGGAGTTTTATACGTGTAAAAGAACATCTCATATTTTGGAGAGCATTTATGTCCGTCCTCCAGAGAGCAGGCGGGCCTGATACTTTTAAGTGTTTTCTCCCAATCAAAGTTCGCTTCGTAGCTGTCTATAAATTCCGAATTTCTCATAGTGCAGTCTGTGTGCTCATCTTTACATGTGATACTGGCCGGGTCAGCCGGTATTAATCTAAACACCAGAAGGTTTTTGGAGTTGGCAAAAAGCAGATATTCTCTCTTTATAGGGATACGGATATCTGTTTTCATCATTCCTTCACGAATGAGAATGGGTATATTGGTGGGAGGCATAATGAAGTCCTCTGCTTGTACACATTCCGGCTTTTGCATCGGACAGCTAAAAAGAGATACCGTTCCGGCCTTGTTTGCCTTTAAATTATGTTGTGAGAAGTCTTCCGGGGATTGGACCATAATTTCATTTCCATTGTATTTTCCCTGGTCGTTTTTGAGGATGGCCATTTGAAAGATATGCACTCCATCTCTCAACGGGCCTTTGTTTTGTTGTCCGATGGCAATGTCATCATGTCTGACCACACGCGGAGAGAGTTTAAAGCGTACATTATAATATATTTCTCTGGTTAAGGAGTTATCAATTAAAGAGGTGGGGTATTTGTTAATAGACCTGAATAAGTGAATATGTGCTGTGGGTCTTTTTATTTCCTCTTTTGAACTGGTAAATTTAGCAAAGAAGTCCTCTTCCGGGTTCAGATTGCGTTTTCTTAAAGCGTCTTTAAGGGTACTTTTAAACAGGTTAAATATTTCTGTCCAGTTGGCTAGAATTTCTGTTTCTATGTCTGTAGGAGATTCCCCAATTGCGTAGTCAGAGGGGTTGTGACAGAAAATCTTATGAACCAGGTTCAGTTCGCTCATTCCCTCTTTTACTTCATCGGATAAATAAACTTCGCTGGTATCTTTTTCCAGAAGGTCGGATACGGCTTTTTTATCCTCTTCTGTAAGGCAGGTGGTTCTGATATTTTTTGGGTGATTGACCTCAAAACCATGTGTAAATCCGTAGTCCCAAGGGTTGATGGCTACCAGTTTTTTAATATCCAACTCCCCTGACTTTGAGCTGAAATGGATAATTTTTAAAAAATATCTTTGTCGGTTATACCAATTCTGTTTAGTGGGTATATTAAAACTGACATTTCCATTAAGATCAGAATTAATGATTTCGGCAGCTGCTGTTATTCCGGAACTCAGGTCAGTTACTTGAACAATAATGTCGCTTTGTGTGATATCTATACCACGGTTTGCCGGGTCAGAAATTTTGGTTTCGGCAACTGTAATGATTTCTCTGGAAAGCCAATTCTCTCTTTTCATTTGAAAAAATCGAAGATTCATTTTCGCCACTGTCCATCCGGCGGGTCCAAAACCATCTCTTAATTCTCCATTCTCGTCTATTGGTCCCTTATCCATCGATAAACATGACAGAACATCATCCGTTTTTTCGAAACATTGGTTTGGATGTTTGTAACCCAGGGCAATAGAGTCTATTGACTCATTTTTAGACTGGTCTGATAACTCAAAATATTTTTTAACAGCTAAAGTGGCATTTAATCGCAGGTCATGCTTATTTTTAGCTAATGCATCCTGGTAGTTTGGCCCCAGATAATAAACACCTTCAAATTTGTTTATTCTTTCGGCTGTGTTCCCTATAGGGTTGAGTTTCAAATACACGGGAATAGACCTGGGGGTGTAGTTTTCGTGACGAATCACCCAATCAAAATTTTTACTTTTTAATGTTTCATCGGGGAACTCGGTTTCGATTGGTTCGTTGTTGTTCTGATTCAGTTTTATAAATTCTATTTCTTTTATTTCTTTTTCTACCTCTTGTCCGTCCTTGTTTTTTACTGTTACTGTTTTGATGTTACTTTCTTCTATTAGTAAATGCGGTTCAATGGTAAAGTCTCCGGTTTTTATGATATTTCTTTCGCTTTTTGGATTTCCGTAAATGTCCTTTATAATATACTTTAGCTGTCCTTCAATGATGTTTCCGTGTAGAATTCTTCTACCGAATAAAGGTGTCGAACCGCCCGTATGCAGTTCCAGGTTTTCCAGGATAATATCGACTTTATTTTTTCTTTCTTCCTCTTTTTTTCGCCTTAGAAAAGCCAGTCCATTTGCTTCAACTCTTCCTTCTAAAATGTCATTATCTAAATCGAACCCTTTTCTGTAATCAGCAACCTGAATATGTAAAAACTCTGGTAACTGAAGCCAGGGATTAACGGCCAAAGGTATTGTGCATGTCCCCGCATACTCTTTTACAATACCTCCAATATGTCTGTTTAAAACAACCCATCGCGATTGAGGGTTATAGGCGTAGTCATGTTCTTCCGTCCAATGTATACATCCGTTTACATCCGCTTTTCTCTTAATTACTGTGTCATGATGTTTAAGTGTGGTTGTATTATCTATATCTTTACCTTGCCTTATAGTGTCTTCCAATTTTTTCTTATTACGGCCGACGGCCCATTCCACACTGGCCAGTTTTGTTTCCAAAAGTCCCTGAGGTTGTATACAGGCTGTAAGATCAAGTGTGAATTTTTCAGGTAAAGCGGTTGCGTCAGAAAAAGATAGAGAGCCTTTTACTTCCTGTTCTATAACAAAGTTGGCATTACAAAGGTCGTCATCCCGGGACGACGACTCGTTTGGTTTGGACAGGCAGCTGACCATTCCGGTAATAACAAAAAATAATAAAAAAAGTTTAAATTTTTGCATAATTCGTCCTTAGAAAAAGAAGGTAGTAAATCTGATCTGTTTTAAGACTGCCTTGTTCTCTGACAGCGCTGCTTCTGAGGTGTCGAAAGCCTACTTCGAGATTTCTGTTGTACAGGTTTAAAATCACCTCTCCGACAAAACCTGTTCTACTACTGTGTCCGTATCTTTCACTGTTGTAGTAGGCAACAGCAGAGTCAGATTGGTTTCTGAAATATTCAAAAACAGGAGTGATTCTTATATTTTCCGTTATATCAAAGGGTATCTGTATGCTGTATAACTCACCTCGGTTGTGGTTCGGGGCTGTGTCTCTTGTATTATGTATATAATGTGCTTTTAGTTTGACACCCACATTTGGGAAGATCTGAAAAGAGGGTTCCAGTCCGATATAAAATCCGGAGTAACGATATTTAAATACGGAAGGTTGATGCACCACTGTGTTTCCATAAAATTTACTGGCCAGGGCAATATCACTGGGGAGAGGGCTATAATGAAAGAGGGTGCTGTTGAGTGTGACTTTATAGTAACTGTTTGGATCGTAATGCCAAAAAAAGGAACTGGTCAAAAGCAGAGGGGTTTTAGCAAGTTCCTGGACACGAAGAGAGTGTTTATCTGAAAAAGTAGTGGGAATAGCCCCCTGAAGGGTCAAAGAGAGGTTGTGTTGTTCCCCTTTGAATAATTCAATATTTTTAATAAGAGAGGGGAAGGGGATTTCTCCCAATAGTAGCGGAGATTGCAGGAATCCCTGATTGATGGCACCTACCTGAATAGTCAGCCAATTGGTGGCTCTCCATAAAAGAAGGATTTCCCTTTGGCTGATTCCATTTGTTTCTCCTATTCTTTGATAAATTTTTTGAATAGAGCCGGAAGAGGTGAACAGTTCAAACTCCGCCTTGGCAAAAAAAGAATCCATAAACTGAGTGATGACTTTAGTGTTAATTTTTGTACGTATCACCTGTGTGAAATCCAGGTCATCTTCCAGTGAGAATCCACCCAGGTTTATTTTCCACCAGGATTCGAAAATATTTGATTCAGAACCTATAACCTGACTTCTTTTTTCCTGAATTTCAGGGTCGTGCAACCACATAAGAGAGGGAGAAGGCCTTGATCTTTTTCTTTTTGAACTTGTATCAAAGAAGGTTTTATCAAAAAGAGTGGAGTTAAAAATTTCTATAATTTGAGGGTTGGCGCTTTCTTTATTGATTTTTTCGTTTAGGGTGGCTTCGGTTTCTTCCTGAGGTTCGGATATTTTTATTTGAGATTTACCGGGGTCTGCGGCAAGGGAAATGGGTATAAACAAAAGAGAGAGCATCAGAAAGCAAAGCACTTTCTTTAGTATTACCCAAGCCTGTTTTTTGCAAACTCCGTGCATACACATTTCCTTCTGCGGTCATTGACGCTAAAAATTTAAAAGCAAAATTAATTTGTTTAATCAATTTTTTTACCTGCTTTAACTGTTTGAGGAGAATGGGAATCTCCTTTTTGTATAACAGTATCTTTTTATAGGCGTGCCTATAATAGGATATTATAAATGAAAAACAAAATGTTTTTTTATTTTTTATGTAAAATCGGAAAAAAATTCATATTTGTATAAAAAACTAACAGTTTCTTAACAGGATATTTAAATTAACTTAAAGAAGTAATTATTTGTAAGTTGGTTAATTTAAAAATAAAGGTGTTTAAAAAATATTATTTTTTTGAATGTAAAAATTCCTTGTTCAAACTGTTTATTTTTTTTGCACCTTTATCGGAGATGTTTACACTATAAGGTGTTTATTCTCGTACAGAACAAATAACTTCCTCTTCTGAAATGAGAAGGAAAATCTATGAAGTCAAAAGCGGGTCAAAACGAGTTTGGCTTTGATCACAGAGCGACGGAACGTCGGCTCTGTGGCAAAACGCATGTCTGAGCTCTTGTGTGTTGAGATTGCTATGATAGGGAGATGCTCTCAAGTCAAAGTCAGGTCAAAACGAGTTCGGCTTTGAACACAGTGCGACGGAACGTCGGCTCTGTGGCAAAACGCATGTTTGAGCTTTTGAGCTGACTTTGACTTGAGAGCACTTACTGTTATACTTCTCATTCAATGTTGAAAGATCTCAGTCCTCTTGTTTCCCTTTGTAAAAGGCGTGGGTATATATTCCCCAGCAGTGAAATCTATGGTGGTTTGGCGGCCTGCTGGGATTATGGTCCTTTGGGTGTGCAATTTAAAATGAATGTCAAACAATGCTGGTGGAAGGAAATGACTCATCGTCAGGATATTGTCGGTCTGGATTCCTCTATACTCATGCACCCTAAAGTTTGGAAGGCCTCCGGCCATGTGGATGAATTTTCGGACCCTTTGGTGGATTGCCGGGACTGCCGCTTTCGCTTTCGTCTGGAAGAAAAAATAAAAACCTGTCCTCATTGTGGCTCTAAAAATTTAACAGAGCCCAGAGAATTTAACCTGATGTTTAAAACTCATGCCGGTCCGGTTGAGGAAGAAGCCTCTCAGGTTTATCTGCGTCCTGAAACCGCTCAGGGAATTTATGTGAATTTTTTAAACGTGCAGTCTTCCATGAGAAAAAAAATCCCTTTTGGAATAGCCCAAATAGGAAAAGCTTTTAGAAATGAAATCACTGTAGGTAATTTTATTTTTCGTTGTCGTGAGTTTGGACAAATGGAGATGCAGTACTTTGTGCATCCGGAGAAGGCAAGTGAGTTTTTCGAATATTGGAAGGAACAAAGAAAGAAGTTTTTACTCGATGTAGGGCTTCCTGAAAAATCCCTTCGGGTACATGAACATGGCAAAAATGAATTGGCTCATTACGCGCACAAAGCGGTGGATTTTGAATTTCTCTTCCCTATGGGGTGGAAAGAGCTGGAAGGTATTCATCATCGCGGGGATTTTGATTTAAAACAGCATCAGAAGTGGAGCGGAAAGAAGTTAAGTTACTTTGATGCGGATAGAGGGGAAACTTATCTTCCTTATGTGATTGAAACCTCTATTGGCCTGGACCGCCTTATTTTGTCTTTGCTTTGCTCCGCATATAGGGAAGAAAAGGTAAAAGAGGAAACCAGAGTGCTTCTTGCTTTAAATTTCCGATTGGCCCCTATACAGGTGGCGGTGCTTCCACTGAGTAAGAAAAGTCAATTGAAAGAGCTGGCGGAGAAAATAAGCGGTTCTTTAATGAAGAAATGGCGTGTGGAGCAGGATGAAAGCGGCAGCATTGGCAAAAGATATCGGCGGCAGGATGAAATAGGTACTCCTTTTTGTGTGACTATTGATTTTGATTCTTTGGAGGACAATAAAGTTACTGTTCGTCACAGGGACACGATGAGGCAGGATCGCCTGTCTGTGAATCACCTGGAGAAATATCTAATTGATCGACTCTCTACTTAGATAGAGAGAAACAATTTCCAGTCGGTGACTAAGAGTAAATAGATTGCAAAAAAAGATATTTTATGCTAACGCTTTTTCTTATTCAGAATAGGTTACAGGAGCTTGTTAAGTTGAATAAAACCACCAGCCTTAAAGAAACCGGTTTTCTCTCCAAAGGTAAAAATCTCTATTACTTTTTGCCTCAGCAGGTGGATGGGTCCGCCGCTTTACGGGACATTCTGGGCAGTAAAGGGGCTCATCTGGCTGAAATGACTTCGATGGGTTTTCCGATTCCGCCCGGGTTCACTATTTCCGCGGATATGTGTCGGATGTTTTATAAAAATAACCGACAGCTTCCTAATTTTCTGAAAAAGGAAATAAAGCAGGCCATGGATCGCCTGGGGCAGGTAATGAATTGCCAGTTTGGAAACAGTAAAAATCCTCTTCTTATTAGTGTGCGCTCCGGTGCCCGTGTCAGTATGCCGGGTATGATGGATAGCATACTTAACCTGGGCTTAAATGATGAGTCGGTAGAAGCTTTAGCCGGGCAAAGTTCTGATGAATGGTTTGCCTGGGATTGTTATCGCCGTTTTATACAAATGTATGCGGATGTTGTTCTTTCCATAGACTCTTCCCTTCTTGTGTTTTTTTTGGAAGATCTAAAGCGGTTAAAAAACTACAAAAAAGACACGGAACTAACGATAGAGGATTTAAAAAAACTTGTGGCTTGTTTTAAAGAGCAAGTGCTCCAGGCCAGGGGGAAACATTTTCCCCAGGATCCGGAAGAGCAACTTTATTCGGCTGTTTCAGCTGTGTTTGATAGCTGGAATAACACCCGCGCCGTTTCTTATCGTGAGTTGAATAACTATCATCATGAATGGGGAACGGCTGTTAACGTGCAGGCTATGGTTTTTGGCAATAGAGGGGAAGATTGTGCTACGGGAGTGGCTTTTACCCGTAACCCCTCCAGCGGGGAAAAGCATCTGGTGGGTGAGTTTTTGGTTAATGCTCAAGGCGAAGATGTTGTAGCGGGTGTCAGGACCCCTTTTCCCGTTACCAAACAGATGGCCAATGGTAAAGCGGAGTTGACTTTAGAGGAAAAGTTTCCTTCTGTGTTTAAGGATTTAAATAACGTGTGTGATCGTTTGGAGAAACATTATAAAGATGTTCAGGATATTGAATTTACGATTGAAAAAAACCGCTTGTGGATTCTTCAAACCCGTAGCGCCAAAAGAACGGCTAAGGCCGCTTTGAAAGTGGCTTTGGATATGTTGGATGAAGGTTTGATTACACAGAAGGAAACATTATTCAGAGTGCACCCTTCCGCTATTGAGCAGCTTCTCCATCCTTCTTTGGACCCGAACGCACAAAAAGTAAGAGTAGCTCAAGGATTGGCGGCCAGTCCGGGAGGGGTTTCCGGAAAAATTGTTTTTTCATCGGAGGAGGCATTTCAGGCTCATTCCCGAGGGGAAAAAGTGATTCTGGTGCGGACGGAAACATCTCCGGAAGATATAAAAGGCATGATCTCGGCTGAGGGAATTTTAACTGTCAGGGGAGGGATTACCTCTCATGCGGCGGTGGTGGCCCGGGGAATGGGAAAATGTTGTGTAGTGGGTTGTGAAGAGATCAGTTTGGATGAAAGCAAAGGTCAGTTGAAAGTGGGAAAGTATAATTTGGAAAGAGGGGATGTGATTTCCCTTGATGGTTCTACCGGAGAGGTTTTTTTTGGTGAGGTTCCCACTTTAGATCCTCAATTGGATGAGAACTTCCAGAGGTTTATGTCTATTGTGGATCAGTACTCTGATATGAAGGTGCGGGCCAATGCGGATCACCCCAGAGAAGCGGAAACGGCCAGGCGGTTTGGTGCCAGAGGCATTGGTTTATGCCGTACAGAACACATGTTCTTTGGAGATGACCGTATTGTTTCTGTTCGAAAAATGATTTTAGCGGGTAAGGAAAGCGAGAGAATGGAGGCACTGGGTGAATTGCTTCCCATGCAGAAAAAAGATTTTAGTTCTTTGTTTTCCGTCATGAAAGGTTTGCCGGTGACTATTCGTCTTTTGGACCCTCCTCTTCATGAGTTTTTGCCTCAAAGGGACAGTGAAATAAGAGAATTGGCTGAGAAAACGGGAGAAAAAGAGGGAACTATAAGAGAGCGGGTGGAAACACTTAAAGAAACCAACCCCATGTTGGGGCACAGAGGTTGTCGTCTGGCTGTTTCCTTTCCCGAAATTTATCAAATGCAGGTGCGGGCCATTGCCGAAGCGGTTTGTGAAAGAATGGACCAGGGAGAAAACCCGGAACCGGAGATTATGATTCCTTTGGTAATGATGGAATCAGAACTGAAGTTTATTAAAGAGTTGGTGGTGCAGGAAATAAAAGCGGTTCAGGAGGAGAAAAAGAAAGATTTTAAATATTTAATTGGCACTATGATTGAGTTACCAAGGGCCGCTTTAGTAGCGGATGAACTGGCGGCTCAGGCGGATTTTTTCAGCTTTGGAACCAATGATCTGACTCAAACCACGTTGGGTATTTCCAGGGATGATTGTGGAAAGTTTTTGCCTTTTTATATGGCTGAAAATCTTCTTTCGGAAGATCCTTTTTCCTCTGTGGATCAGAAAGGGGTGGGTTTTTTAATAAAAAGAGCTGTAGAGCTGGGACGGGCAAAAAAACCGGAATTGAAGCTGGGTATTTGTGGCGAGCATGGAGCTGAACAGGAAAGTATTTATTTTTTTAATACATTAGGTTTGGATTACGTCAGTTGTTCCGCTTATCGTGTCCCGGTGGCCCGTCTGATTGCGGCTCGTTCTGCCGTGAAAAAAAATGAAAGTAATTAGGTTATTTGCGTCAAGATAGCGGGAAATTCCTGATGAAGCAGGTTATTAAGTATGTACATTGAAGGCATCCATAAAGAACAATTAAAGTAAGTATTAATAAGAACAGGGGTTTTATATGCCCTCTGTGACTTTGTTTTATTAAAAATATTAACTGCTTTTTAAGTAGAAAAGAAAAGATATGAGAATCAAGCAACTGGAATTAAAAGGTTTTAAGTCCTTTAAGAATCGCACGGTGATTCGCTTCGGAAAAGGAGCGAGTGGTATCGTGGGGCCTAATGGTTGTGGAAAATCCAATATTATAGATGCTTTTTTATGGGTTATGGGAGAAACAGCCCCCAAGCACCTGCGGGGGTCTTCTATGGAGGATGTTATTTTTTCCGGCACAGGAAAATACCCGGCTTCGGGTGTGGCGGAAGTCTCTCTCATCATGGAGATTCCGGAAGCTCTAAATAAGGAAAGAGAAATGATGCTGACCCGTCGTTTGGATAGAGATGGAAAGTCAGAATATCTGATTAACTCCAGGCCCTGTCGTTTAAAAGATGTGCATGAAGTTTTTATGGATACAGGGGCGGGAGTGCATGGATTTAGTTTTATTGAGCAGGGGGCGGTTGAGCAGTTTATTTTATCCAAGCCGGAGCAGAAGCGTATGCTGATTGAGTCGGCTGCGGGAATATCCAAGTTTCGTTCCAGGAAAAGAGAGGCGGAGAGAAAACTGGATTTAACGGAAATCAACTTAAAACGATTAAGAGATATTTTGTCCCAGCAGGAAAATCAGTTGAAGAAACTGAAAAAACAATCTGAAAGGGCGGAGCGGTTTAGAGATATTAAAGAGCGTATTCGTGAGAAGGATATTCAGATCAGCCGTTGGGATTTGAAATATGTTCAGAAGGAAAAACAGTCTTTGGATAAACAAATTGAGGGTGAAAATAAAGAAAGCGAAGATATAAAAAAAGAGGTTGATAGGAAAAGTGTCCGTTCGGATGAACTAAGAAAATTATATGAGCACCACAGAACAAAATCAGCTAAGGCCGAAACGGAAATGCAGTCTATAAAAAACCGGTTTTTATCCTTGGATAAAGAGTTAGTGGGACTGAAAACCTCTATTCAGGTTAATAAACAAAATCTGTCTCCTCAGGACGCGCAATCTTATAAACAAAATCGTCAGGCTATTTTAAATCAGATAGAAAAGAGTGAAAAACAGATTTATGATTTAGAGAAAAAACAAAAAAACTTTAATGAGCGATGGGAACGGATAAAAAAAGAACATGAGAAAATAAATGAGAGTTGTTCTTCTGCAGAAATAAAAAAACAATCTTTGGAAACAGAGTTAATGGAGTGTACGCACCAGGAAGCTTTATCCCGGGAAAGAGTGCAATCTATTTTTGAAATGATTAAGGGTGGGGATCAAAATGAAAAAGAATGGAAGAGTGTTTTACAGATAAAAAACAAGGAGGTACAAAAACTTCAGTCTCAAAAGAAAAAGCTGGGTGAAGAGCTGGAGAGGGAAAAACAGCTAAGTTTTAGTGTGGCGGATTCTATGCAACAATTACAGGCCAGTGTGGACTCTTTTAAAAAGGATATTCAAATACAGGAATCCAGGCTGAAAGAGGCAAAAGAGAAGGCTTCGGTTTTTTATTCTGAATGGGACAGTTTGAAGAAGATGGGATCTCGTATGGATGTACAGGAGAAAGGTCTGCGATTTGTATTGGATTCTGCTGAAAAGAGAGAAGACTTTATGGAGACGACAGCTTCCATTCGTTTATTGTCGCCTGTGTTGGAAAAAGCTGTTTCATCTTACCTGGAGATGCGATTAAAATCTGTTTTTTGTCGTGATGAAGAAGCAATGCTTTCCGCTTTAACTTTATTAAAGCAAAAACAGCAGGGACGTTGTCGATTTATTTTACCCGCAAAGCAAGGTGGTGCATCAAGGTTGTTTTCTCCGGGTGCCACTATCTCTTCCGGGTCCACCCTAAGTAAAAAGATACAAAAAGAGGCCGGATTTGAATTTTTTCTCAAGGACAGGGTGGAAGGGAATCAGGAGTTAATTGATTTACTTTTTTCCAATACAGCTGTGGTGGAGGAGATAAGTGTCGCTCTTCGTCTTAAAAATAAATATTCCGGATGGTGTTTCCTCACTTTGGCCGGGGAGGTGGTGACTCCGGAGGGGGATTTGATTGGAGGGGAGCTGGTACAGGAGGAAATGAATATTCTGACTTATCGTAGGGCTATGAAGGAAATGCCGATTCAATATGAGCAAATGAAAAAGAAGGTTGAGTTAATGGAAGCTCAGTTAAAAAAGACAAAGGCGCTTTTTCAAAAAAGTGAAGATAAGTTGTCCGAGTTAAATAAGCGGGAAGGGGATTTTCAAATTCGTATTCTGGAGATAAATAAAGATTTGGAAAGTGTGACCCGGGATCAGGGTCGTTTGGCATCAGAGGTTTCCGGGATTCAAAAGAAAATTTTGGAATACCAAAAAAAGCGGCAGGATTGGCAGAAGAAGAGGGATCAGATACGGGATGAAATAGCTTCTTCAGCCAGGCAGAACGCACTCACGCTGGAAATAAAGCAGGCTGAAGAAGATTATAAAAAGCGGGAAAGGGAAAGGCATCTCCTATCCAGTCAAAAAGATCAAATGTGGATGGAGATGACGGCCTGTGAGAAAGAACTGGCTATGGTGAGAGAAAAGAGGGTTCTGTTAAAACAATCTCTCGAAGATGAAGAGCAAAAAGAGAAAAAAATTCTTTCTTATTCTCTGGAAAAAAAGGCATTAATTCAAAATTATGAAAAACACTTAGAGGAAAAGGAAAGGGAAAAGAAAATATTTTATCAGAAAATGCAAAACAAGGAGGAGGAAATAAATTCTCTCACAGAGGAGCAGGAAAACATAAGGGAGCAAATAAACAAAGATCAAACGGCTGTTATTGATTTACATAAAACACTGACAGAAAAAGAGTCAGTGATAAATGAATTAAAATTGCAGTCGGAGAGTTTATCTTTAAGACAATCAGCATTGTCAGAAAGAATTATGGAGAAATATCAAATTGAACTGGAGTCTATAGAGGACAGTCAGATTTTTTCCGGAGAGAAAGAGGGTGTTTCTTTTAACAAGGATGATGAGGAAAAAGAACTGCAAAGATTGACAAACCGTTTATCTTCTATGGGGGAAGTGAATCTCTTGGCTCTGAAGGAATATGAAGAGATGAGCAAGGAGAGTGATTTTTATCAAAAACAATATGAAGATTTATGTACGGCAAAAGAGAAGCTGTCTCAGGTAATAAAAAGAATTGATAGCTTTTGCGCCAGGAAGTTTAAAGAAGTGTTTGAAGAAGTGAATTCCTGTTTTTCCAAAGTGTGGCCTTCTTTATTTGAAGGAGGTAAAGCGGAAATGATTTTGACAAAAGATCCGGAAAAGGGTGTAGAGGGTATGGATATTATGGTGCAGCCTCCGGGAAAAAAGATTCAGAACATGAGTTTACTTTCCGGTGGGGAAAAAGCCATGACAGCGGTGGCGGTCATCTTTTCCATCTTTCTTGTTAAGCCCTCTCCTTTTTGTATTTTGGATGAGGTGGACGCTCCCTTGGATGATGTGAATGTGGTTCGTTTTAATTCCTTGCTGGAGGAAATGGCGGCAGTCAGTCAGATGATTATTATTACCCATAACAAATATACCATGAGAGGTTGTAGTCGTTTATATGGCGTAACGATGGAGGAAAAAGGAATTTCAAAGGTCATGTCTTTGGACATGGGCTCCTCCGCTCGCCAGGCAGAAGAACTTACCGCTTCTTTATAATT
>JANQSP010000075.1 GCA_028283955.1 Bdellovibrionales bacterium | reverse complement strand
CTGCTGTTTATTGGGCTTAAGGGAAGCCTCTTTTGGTAAAAAGCTTAGAATTTTTAATTCCGGTTTTTCAAAAAGCGTTTTGTTTTTCTCCAGAAATTATCTTAATAAAAAGAAATTAAATACTGATATTATTGATAAAATTGAAAAGGAGTTTTTAGTCAGAGCCCCCGGAGGAGAGCTGCCTAAACCTTTGGTGGATGGAAATGATTTGAAATCTTTGGGAATGCCCGAAGACAAAGGTATGGCGGAATGGCTGGAACGCCTTTATGACATTCAGCTGGAACAGCGGATACAGGACAAAATAGAGCTTCTTAAAAAGTTACCCTGATGAGTAAAGACATATCTTTTGCGACAGAGCTGACTGTACTTTATTTCTATAAGTTACATACAGGAAAATAGCTTTGCCTCTATCGGGGTGCTCATTTTATTGATAGAAATTATCTATAAAAGTCAAAAGTCAGCTCAAAAGCTCAGACATGCGTTTTGCCACAGAGCTGACGTTTCCGTCGCTCTGTGATCAAAGCCGAACTCGTTTTGACCTGCTTTTGACTTCATAGGCTTTCATTCCCAATTCGCAAAGGTGAACTATGAAGTAGAAATCAGTTTAAAAAAATCAAACATGCACTTTGAGCTGACTTTTGGATTCAGGGATAAATATTTAGTAAGAAGTAAAAAACCAGACTTCCGACTCATCTACTGGTAAAAAAACTACAATCAGATTTTAAATTAAATAAAAGCCTTCACAAAATAAAAAAAAATCCATTACAATTAAATAAATTATGTCTCGTCCCCGTAAAAAAAATAAAAGTATAGAAGAGCTAGTGGAAAAAAGAGACCAGCTGGAATCTCTAAAAAAAATCTTAGTGACTATTTATGCGTCCCCTTCAATTGAAGACCTCAATATTGTTATCAGGAAAAAACTACCCTCCTTATGTCAGGTGGACTCCATTGAACTAAGCTCACAAGAACAAAATTACAAAAAATCAAAATACACTTATAGTTATGCCTTTAAATATAAAGAGGAAAATCACTTTATATTTTTTTATAAAACCACCGGTATTAAGAGCACGGAAAAGTGGCTCTTAAAGAAAGTGGGACAAGCTCTGGAGTTTTATATCATACGAATGGTAAAACAAGAGGAACTCAAAATAGATAAAGAACAATGGGAACTGGCTTTCGACACAATAGCCACCCCCATTTGCCTAACCGATTTAAAAGGCAATATATTAAGGACAAATAAAACTTTTAGAGAAAAAACAAAAATGTCTAAAGCTGATCTTTTGCAAAAGAATTACTTTTACATATTTTTTGGCAGAAAGGACAATACAAATCACTCTCAATCCGGAAAAGGGAAAAGAAGAGAAACGTTATCAGATGAAGGAAAAGAATATATTTTCGAAATTTCCTGCCAGAAAATTTTACAAAACACGGAAAATGAAATTCAACTGGTCATTCTAAGAGACATTACCGAGCAAACGGAAATTGAAAATAAAATCGCTCAATCAGCAAAAGCAGCTGAACTGGGTATTATTGCCAGTAGTATTGCTCATGAGCTTAACAACCCTATAGCCGGAATACAGGCTCTTCTACAGACTTTACAAATGGAACAATCAGATGAAGCCTTAAATGAAGACATAGAAGAAATGTCTATAGCCATTCAAAGATGCGGTCATATTATTAACCGGCTTTTAAATATTCATCTTTAACTTATCTGGATTCCCGCCTGCGCGGGAATGACGGTTGTTGCAAGAAGGATGAACTTTGCAAGGAAGAACGGCTTTTCGAGAAGTAAGAGTTCACTTGAAGGTGACATTGTTTTTTACTTTTGCGAATAGTATAACAAAACAACTGCATTTCAAACATACGTCCTTAAACTTGCCTGAAGTCTTGTCACCCCCTATCAATAAACCAGACAATGAACTGACTGAATTTTATACAATCAGGGAATTCAGTCCAGATTTTAATTTTTACAATAGTGGAGACAGCAAAACTCCTTTAACCTTATTAGTGCAATCAAAAAAATATACACAAACAACTAAATTAAGATAAAAAACTATGAAAAAAATTCTAATTATAGATGATGAAAACACTCTCAGTAACTCTCTTTCCAGAGCACTGGAACACCATGGATATTTAACAAAAAAAGTTTACTCAAAAAAAGAGTTCCATAAACTCCCTGAGTCTTCCCGCTTTGATGTTGCTCTTTTGGATCTAAAACTTCCGGACGGAGACGGCCTGGAACTAATAAACAACATAAAGAAAAATAATACTCAAATTATTGTTATGACCGGTTACGGAACCATTGACCTGGCTGTGGAAGCGACAAAAAAAGGAGCTTTTCACTTCATAACCAAGCCCTTTAACATAGGAGAGATTATCAACCTATGTGCGAAAGCCTTGTCCCAATCCAAATTGGAAACAGAAAATGCCCGACTACGTTCCTGCGTAAAAAAACAATATTGTTTCGATCAAATTATCGGTCAGAGTCGTTCTATCCTGGACTTATTGGAGATGATAAAAAAAATAGCTGACTCCTCCTCTACTACCCTCATTACAGGTGAAAGTGGAACGGGAAAGGAACTGGTGGCCAAGTCCATTCACTTTAATTCAGAAAGGTCTAAAGAGCCTTTTGTTCCTGTTCACTGCGGAGCTATTCCCAAAGACTTGCTGGAAAGTGAATTATTCGGCCATATCAAAGGTTCTTTTACAGGAGCTGTTAAAGACCGCATCGGACGGTTTCAAATGGCAGAGGGAGGAACTCTCTTTTTAGATGAAATCAGCACCATGGATTTATCCACACAGGTAAAGTTACTTCGTGTTCTTCAGGAAAAAGAATTTCAACCCGTTGGTGGAGACAAGATAATCCAATCCACCGCTCGTGTCATCGCCGCCAGTAATGAAAACCTTGAAGTAGCGGTAAAAAACGGTACATTCAGAAAAGACCTGTACTACCGTCTCAATGTTATCCCTTTACTTATATCCCCTTTAAGAGACAGAAAAGAGGACATCCCTCTTCTTATTAAGCATTTTATAAAAAACTTTAACAAAAAAAAGAAAGACAAATTGGAAGATATATCTGAACCGGCAATGCACCACTTATGTCAGTATGAATGGCCAGGGAATATCAGAGAGCTGGAAAATATGATAGAGAGACTTTGTGTTTTGGCAAACAGTGGTATCGTACAGGAAAGCGACTTACCTCTACAATATCGAAGTAATAAGAACACACATAACCAACACAGTGTGGACATCCCGGAATCCGGTCTGGATTTCAATAATACCGTTAATTGTTTTGAAAATGAATTAATATTAAAAGCACTAAACAGAACAAAATGGAACCGTAACCAGGCTGCGAAACTTCTCAATTTAAACCGTACCACTTTATTGGAAAAAATAAAGAAAAAAGGACTCAAGGAAAATATGCCCCCCATCTTGGACAATACAACTGATCCTATGCTACCCTGATATAAAGAATGATTATAAAATTTTTACCTTTTTTTATAGGCTGCCTTGCTATCCCCGTCACTTCTGCAACAAAGCTCCGGACTGAAAAACTGTCCAACGGATCTCAAATTGCTTTTTACACAATTGACGACAAACCCCTCCCTGAAAAACAACTGCAGAAAATAGAAAGTGAAATCAGCACCCGTATAAAAAAAATGTCAAAGCGATTTATAAAGCAAGATCCAAAAAAAAACCTGCTGGCCCTTCATCAGTTTAAGCAGTACCTGGATGATATATCCAAAAACAACAATATAAAATACAAAATCACCAACACACCTTTAAACAACCGGATCTTTCTTCTTTCCTATTTTCTCGATTCACTGCCTGATAACAGCACATTTAATCCTAAAGACTGCCAGGATTACATCCACCGTCTTACTGTAAAAGCCCATGTTTCCCTACAAAGTGACGAACTCTCCCAATGGCTTGATCAGGTCTTACAGCTAACACACACCCTATGTCCAAAAAAGACTCCCTTAAAGGCAGAGCGGAAATCACACCATGAAACAATATAAGTTCACTCCCACTCTTTTATTTTTATTACACCTGTTTTTTCCAACAACCGGTCACGCTGCTGTGTCCTACTATAATGAAGCAGAATACGAAATATGTGACTGCACAAACAACAAATTCACTAAACACCTTACGGAACCCTATAAAGAAGAAATAGAACAGTGGTTTCTCCAAACAGCCCCACTGGAAGACCAGGCAACGGAAGCCGGCACTTCCTGTATTGACTGCTCTTCCGTCTCAGAAGAAGAGGATGACGATTGGATTGATATAATAGCAAACACTTTTTCAGATGTTTGGAAATGGATCTGGAATGACAATAACGATAATGATGACGATGAAAAAGTACGACTTTCACACCATCCTGAAGAAATTGTAAAACCGGACTTTATACCCTCTGTTTGTTTTCAAATGAGTGGAAAAATGACAGATGAAAATCCGAACTCGAAAGATGACTTCTTTTCCTGTATACATGAACATTATGATGGCTCCGGTGCTCATGATATGTGCGTCGATACTGTTGCCAACGACAATAACTCTCCTAAAAAATGTTTTGCTATTCCTGTTCCCTGCGAAGACACAAAGAACTCTTCTCTTACTTGCGCAACAAAGTTTAAAGAACGTGACGACAGAAACACTTCCAGTGGATGCAACAAAGGTTCCAGTTACCCCAGAAGACCCTGTCTCAATGAAGAATATACGGCTATGACAGCAAAAGCATTCCACGATGTGGCTGAATGTCTTAATATACCTCCCAAACTGGCATTTTCTATTTTACATCACGAATCCCGTTTCCTTTTGAATAATGAAAGTAATACCGGCGCTCTTTGCTATGCCCAGGTTACCGGCAATGCCATAGCCGACTTTAATTCCTTTCTTGACAATAAACCCAATTACAGAAGCATGACAGACCTTCTTCCGGAAAACATACAGGAAAGGTGCCCTGAAAAATGGAAGCATTTCAAAAAAGTGAACACCCGATACAACGAAAGACGTAAAAGGTTTGAAATAAAATCAGACCAGGACAGGTGTAAGCTCAACCTCAACCCCTATACCTGTTTTTTTTACGGTCTCTCTTATATAAAAATTCTAATGCATACAGTTGAAAATATTGTGCAGAAAACGAATAAAATCGAAACCGCCAAAAGAAACGGCCGTACTCTGATTTTCTGGGGAGAAGAAGAAAAAAGAAGGACGGAAAGAAGAATAGGTGAAGAGTTACAAACTGAAGAAATAAAAATTTTTTTTGACGAAAAACATCTAAAAGACATCCTCACTACTATCGGCTACAATGGGGGGCCCTCTGTACCTGTACCTGTATTTCGGGACTTTATGACTTATCTTAAAAAAACCCTTGCTGACAGAAGAAATACAGAATTAAGAAGTAACCTTTTACAGGGAGGTTTACGTATCGACTTTTTTATAAACAACTTCACCGAATTTCTAAAAAGAAACTATCCCAGCAGGAGAAAATCACGCCGGATGGAAGTGTCCAATTATCTTAATAAAGTAAACGGGGATTTAAATCATTTACATGAAAATATTCACTCAAAATACCCGGGCTCCTTCCCGAGAGACATTTGCCCCAGATAGAAATAGAAATGGAAAATGTCAAATCAGGGCTAGGTGCATTATTACAAATTTAATTTTTTTCCCTGCAAAAATGACTGATTCCCTCACCAGACTTTCAGAAGAGCAGAGCAGTAATTATTTGCGCGACAGAATGGATATGATAGATACTATAAAAATACATACAGGATGGTTTTTTTACAATGGAGGTTCTCACCGGATATCAAATCTGAAAAAGAGAAGCTCCAGGCCCTATTCTGTCTCAAAATACTTAGTTAAAGGAGGAAATAATTGTGAGTGGTGTTTCTACCCAAGTTGCAGATACGAACATACAAAATACATCGCTCCCTTCGATAGAGCCAAAGACACCACCGGCAGCAGAAGAGGAAGCCGGCCCTAAGGTGATGCGCGTCAAAAAAAGGAATGGAGACCTTGAGCCTGTTAATGTCAACAAAATTATAAATGTCGTTTTAGCCTGTGCCTCTCACTTGAAAGAAGTGGACCCTATGAGGGTGGCCACGAAAGTTATCAGTGGCTTATACGATGGTGCCACCACCAAAGAGTTAGATAAGCTTTGTATCCAAACCGCCTCTCTTCTTATTGCTGAAGACCCAAACTATTCAAAATTAGCTTCTCGTCTTATGACCAGATATATCGATGAAGAAGTACACAATCAAAATATCCGAAATTTTTTTGAATCCATAAAAGTAGGATATAAATGCGGGCTTATTTCAAAAAGCGCTTATCATTTTGTAAAAGAACATAAGGAAGCTCTCAACATTATTGTGGATAAAAGCCGCTCCCGTAACCTGGAATATTTCGGTATCCGCACCCTTTATGACCGCTACCTTCTCAAACACTCTGAAACCAGGGAAGTGATTGAAACCCCCCAATACTTTTTTCTACGGGTCGCCTGCGGGCTTTCCAATACCTTCCAGGAAGCCAAGGAGTTTTACGAACTCATCTCCCAGCTGGACTACATACCCAGCTCCCCCACTTTGTTTAACTCAGCCTCCACCTTACCTCAGCTTTCCTCCTGTTATCTTCTGGACTCTCCGGGGGATGACCTTTCCTCTATTTATGACAAATACAAAGACATTGCCCTGCTTTCCAAATTTGCGGGAGGCATAGGGGTATCCTTTAGCCGGATTCGTTCCCGCGGCTCCCTGATAAAAGGAACCAACGGCCACTCCAAAGGCATTGTGCCTTTCCTGAAAACCATGGACTCCTCTGTCGCCGCCGTAAATCAGGGAGGCAGAAGAAAAGGAGCGGCCTGCATTTATATAGAACCCTGGCATCCGGATATAGAAGAATTTTTGGAGCTCAGAAATAACACAGGAGACGAAAACCAAAGGACCCATAACCTTAACCTGGCCAACTGGGTACCGGACCTTTTTATGAAAAGAGTGGAAGAAAATAAATTGTGGTCTCTCTTTGATCCCAAGGAATTTCCCGAACTGGTGGATAACTTCGGTGAAGAGTTTGAGAAGTTATATGAAAAAGCGGAAGAGGAAGGTCGGGCTGTTCGTCAGGTTCCGGCTCGTAATCTCTATTCCCGTATGATGAGAACTCTGGCGGAAACAGGAAACGGATGGATGACCTTTAAGGATCAAAGCAATAAAAAATCAAATCAAACTTTAAAAAAAGAAAATGTCATTCACCTCTCTAATCTTTGCACGGAAATTCTGGAAGTCACATCCAAAAACGAAACGGCTGTTTGCAACCTAGGTTCCATCAATATAGGCAACCATTTTCATCCCCAAACAAAAGTGAACTGGGAAAAACTTCAACACACAGTTGAAAAGGCGGTCTTGTTTTTAGACAGAGTGGTTGATATTAATTTCTACCCTATCAAGACAGCCGGAAGTTCCAATAAAAAATGGAGACCGGTTGGCTTGGGATTAATGGGACTGCAGGATCTTTTTTTCCAGCTCAATATTCCTTTTGACTCTGAAGAGGCCCTTGAACTTTCCAGAAATATTCAGGAAGAAATCTACTATCATGCCCTTAATACTTCCTGCACCATCAGTGAAAAACACGGTCCCCATCCGGGTTTTGAGGACACCAGAGCCAGTCAGGGTCTTTTACAGTTTGACTTGTGGAACACGGAACCGGCCAATAAAGAACGTTGGGATCAATTGAAAAAAAGAATTAAAAAACACGGGCTGAGAAACTCTCTTCTTATTGCCATTGCCCCCACAGCCACCATCGCCTCCATAACAGGGGTGTATGAGGCTATTGAACCACAAGTATCCAACCTCTTTAAAAGAGAGACTCTATCCGGCGAGTTTATTCAAATAAATAAATACCTGGTGGAAGCCCTAAGAGAACAAGGTCTTTGGACAGATAAAATCCGACAAGCCATAAAAGCGAATGAAGGGTCCATTCAGAACATTCCGGAAATAACGGAAGAGATAAAAAAAGTATATCGAACAGCCTGGGAGCTTTCACAAAAAGCTCTTATTGATCTGTGTGCGGCCCGAGCCCCTTTCGTGGATCAAAGCCAATCCTTAAATTTGTTTATTGAGAACCCCTCTATAGGAAAACTTTCCAGCATGTATATGTACGCCTGGAAAAAAGGTATTAAAACCACCTACTATCTGCGTTCCCGTCCGGCCACTTCCATTAGTAAAGTAACAGTTAATACTTCTTCACGTAACTCTGAAAACCTGGAAAACCCTGAAATATGCGAGGCCTGCCAATGATATTAGACCCTGGTTTTGAACTGACTCTAAGACCTATGAAATACCCTGTGTTCTACGAGATGTACAAAGACGCCATTAAAAACACATGGACAGTAGATGAAGTGGATTTCAGTCCTGATATTGTGGACCTTAAACAAAAATTAAGCCCTACTGAAACATTTCTCATTCACCGTTTGGTTGCTTTTTTTGCCACAGGAGACACTATTGTAGGTAATAATCTGGTTCTGAACCTGTATAAACATGTAAACTCTCCGGAAGCCCGTATGTACCTGGGACGCCAACTCTATGAAGAAATGCTGCACGTTCAGTTTTACCTGACTCTGTTGGATTCCTATATCCCTGACCATGACGAAAGAGCCAAAGCTTTTTCCGCTATCAATGAAATCCCCTCTATTAAGAAAAAAGCGGACTTCAGCTTTAAATGGATGGACACGATAGAAAAGCTGCAAAGACTTGATACCCTGGAAGATAAGCGCAGGTTCCTTATGAATCTTATCTGCTTTGCCGGTACCATTGAAGGTCTTTTCTTTTTTGCCGCTTTTGCCTATGTATATTTTCTCAGATCCAAAGGGCTTTTAAACGGCCTGGCTACAGGGACCAACTGGGTTTTTCGGGATGAAAGCTGTCATATTCAGTTTGCTTTTAAAGTGATTGAAGTAGCCCGAAGGGAACAACCTGAAATTTTTCATCCGGGTATGAACAATATGATTATAGCCATGTTTCATGAAGCTATTGACTGTGAACTGGCTTTCGCGGAAGAAATTTTATCAAGAGGGGTTGCGGGGCTCAGCTTAAAGGATATGAAAACATATCTTCAATATATCACCAACCTGCGTCTGGAACAACTGGGTATCCCTCCTCAATTCAAAGTACGAAACCCCTTTAGCTTTATGGACCTTCAGGACACCCAGGAGTTAACCAACTTTTTTGAAAGAAAGCCCTCCGCCTACCAGGTGGGAATTAAAGGGGAAGTTTCTTTTGATGAAATGTTTTAAACCTGTCATTTCCGCAAGGCATATCCAATGAATGCCATGCAGTTTTACTATGCCCGTACTGTATTGGGAGTTTCTTCCTTTATCGCTCCTCAAAAGGTCCGTAAACTCTACCGCCTGCATTACAGTTCAAAAAAACAAGTTGATTTTATGTTTTTTTGCGGCCCTTTACACACAAAAGAAAATAAAAAACTTATTCAAAAAATAGCTCAGGCTCTAAACTCATCTGATTACATTATCGCGGAAATTCTACAAACCCAAAGCCCCTCTATTCCCTCTATAATAAACAATCTTCTTACCCGCTTTTTGCCAACAAAGGGTTTTGTTATTTTTGGTTCCGATCCAGTCTCTCACCTAACGGATAAAGAAAACACTTTCAAAAAAAATTCCTGGAAAATCACTGAGACAGTATCCATAAATAAAAACCAAAGTCAGTCCATCAAAGGATGTGTACTGGACACAATAGATAATTTAACCGGATTACAGTCTGCGGAAATACAAGAAAGAAAAAAGCAAGCCTGGAACAGATTAAGAGCGGTATTTCAATTATAGTTATTTAAATCACCGAAAAAACCTTTCTTAAGTAAGAAAAAATAGTATAATATGATAAAAAATGGTGTTTAAAAATGAGATTCTGTTTAATACTTTTTTTTACTTTCTTTTTAATAAGTCACTTCAGTGCTTCTTATGAAATAAAGAGTGGATCTGAATCCCCTGATACCCCTCAAACCCCTTCTTCAGACGAGCCCACTACAATTAAACAAAAAATCATTAAAAAACTATGGGAGCAGTTACAATCTGAGTCCTATGAAAAAAGCTTAGATAAAAAATCACAAAAACAAAAAGGAGAAAAAAAATCCACTAAACCTAAAACCGCCTCCAAAAAACAAGCTCCTTCCAAACCTCAATTAAACAAAAACACGGCTCACAAGCCTACCTGTACAATTGAGTTAAAAATAGAGGGCGCTATTGGAGCGGCTACTTTGGATATTCTGGAGAGAGCCATATACAGAGTTAAAAAGCAAAATTGCTCTGCTTTGCTCTTGTTGATTAACACTCCCGGAGGGCAGCTTCTCACCACTCGAAAAATAGTGGACCGTATCCTCAATACAGACTTTCCGGTGCTGTGCCTGATACACCCTGCCGGTGCTCACGCAGGAAGCGCCGGAGCCATCATCATGCAAGCCTGCCATGTGAACGGAGGTATTGAAACCACCAATATCGGAGCAGCTACACCTATTGCGGGAGGCGGTCAGAAAATATCTGATGATTTAAGAAAAAAGCTTATTAACGATACTACCTCCTGGCTGGACTCCTTAACTCAATTAAGAAAGAGAAGTAAAAAATTCGGAAGAGAAATTATTACGAAAGCGAAAGCGGTTAGCGCTACAGAGGCACAAAAAGAAAAAGCCATCGACTTTGTGGGAAAAACAAAACTGGAATTTCTACAGTTTGCGGAAGGAAGAGAAGTCATTGTGAAAGATGGGAAAACAACTCTTGTTCAAACTGGAGAGTTAATACCTTTACACCTGGGTTTTCGCTATCGCCTTGTGTCTCTCATTACATCACCGGAAATTATCTATATTCTCTTCAGTGGAAGCCTTTTACTGATTTATTATGAGATCACTCACCCGGGTCTGGGAGCCCCCGGTATTTTAGGGGTTATGGGGCTTGTTCTTTCCTTTATGGGAATGCACAAGCTGGACTTCTCCTGGGCCGGTTTGATTCTGCTTATACTCAGCATGGCTTTATTTCTGGCGGAAGTGTTCATTTCCGGTTTTGGTATCTTTGGCGCTTCAGCCATTGTTTCTTTCGTTCTGGGCAGTTTCCTCC
>JANQSP010000015.1 GCA_028283955.1 Bdellovibrionales bacterium | reverse complement strand
TTGGTATTGGTTTGCTCTTGAGTTCATTTGGTATGTTGGGAGCTTGTTTGTTTAGTCTGGGTGTTTGTTTGTTTTTAAAATACTCCAATATTCCTGTTTTAGCTCAATTTCATGCTGAAGCCAGTTTTCCGGTGGAGTTTAATATTCCCTTTATGCTTTTTTTATTTCTTGGTATTTTCTGTTTGGCTTTCGTTGGTTGTGTACTATCCGTTCGATCTCAGTCCCGTTATTCTCCGGCGGAATTATTGAAAACAGTAAACAGTTAATTATCTATTGTTGTTGTAATGCCAGTGGAGGGCAGGAATAGCCCTCTTGCTTCAACTTATCAATTCGTTCTTCCGCTTTTATCCCACAATGATTTTTTTCTACAGTGGCAAACCTCTCCATATTACCGTCTTCTAAAAAGTCACAAAGTAGCTCCCTTCCGTTACCGGGTGTCGGGTCTTCTGTATATACGTTAACAACTATGTTTATAGAGGTGCTTTCCTTGGTGCAGGTGGTTTTATATATTTTTACAGGGAGAGGGGCATTTGGTTTTAGTATTTTATGATATTTTTCTAAAAATTGTGCTCTTTGGCGATTGTGAGCCTCTATGAGAGGATTTGTGTCGTCGTCTTCTGTGTCATTGTCTGTGGTGGACTGTGAGTCGTCTGCAGGTGGCGGCTCCTGACCGTTATCTTCCTCCGGACCGCACCCGTAAAGAAGAAAGGAGCTGATTAAAATTGAGAAAAAAATATACTTTACAGTATTATTAGTTACACGCATAACCTGCTTTTGTAAGCTCTTCTTTTCTTGAATCCCGTTCTGTTTTGCAAGCCCCTTTTACAAGAGTGGCAAAAAGGTAAAGGGTTTCTTCATTTTCAATAAAGTCACAAAGTAAGTCGGTATTAGAGGGTTTAGCATCCCATTCGTTGACTACGAGGGTGTATGTTGTTTCCCCTGTTTTTGTACATGTTACTGTCTCTGTTCTGGCCGGATCTCCCGCTTTGGGTCTTAAGCAGTTAAGGTATTTTTCCCCACATTCGGCATCGTTTTTACAAGGTTGCGCATAAGGGGTACAAGGGCCGGCAGCCGGTTCAGGTGATGCCGCTGGTGCAGGGTCTCCTGTTTGGCCTGCTGGATTGGGTTGTCCTTCCCCTGTTGGATTATCTCCTCCCGCTGTGGCTTCTTCACCACTTGTTGCGGTATCTCCTGACGTAGAGGCTTCTTCTCCTTCCCCTCCACATCCTGAATAAAGAATAAACAAAAAAGATAGCAGTAAAATTAAAGCTTTCATAACTTTTTCCCCATTAAAAAATTACCCATTGTATTAATGATAGTGCTTGTTTTTTTAAATGACAAAAAAATCTACATAAATTTACAGTGTAATTTTTCCCCGTTTCTTTTTTTTTAGGAAAATTCTAATGAATATAATGATTTATCAGAAAAACCCGCAAATATCCCTTTAATCGATAAACGCGTCATTAGTACTAATTTGGTAGAAGATGCAAACTAATTGTAAAACCCTTAAAAGGAATGGCTCATTAAAGTCGCCCTAGAAGGACAGGGAAAAAAATTGAAAAAGATTAGAAGAAGATTGAGTGGGAGGTGATTTGGTGCGCCCGGAGCGACTTGAACGCTCACATTCGTAATGAATACCAGGCCCTCAACCTGGCCTGTCTACCAATTCCAGCACGGGCGCTTTGTGTTATCAGAGTATAATACAAGATGGGATGTCTTGACACGTTATATAAATATAGTTAATAAAATCAGCTTGGATTTACAGAATTTTAGGAGGTTATTTTTAATGTTTTTCATTCCCCCAAGCTGGGCTGAAGCGGCGGCGGCTCCTGCCAAGAAACCTCATCTCCTTGAACAGATGATGCCTTTTATATTCATCTTTCTTTTGTTTTATTTTTTATTAATTCGTCCCGCACAAAAGAGACAAAAGAAACATCAGCAACTTGTAAATCAGTTAAAAAAAGGAGACAGTGTTATTACTTCCAGTGGTATTTTAGGTATTATTTACGGTTTGACAGATAGTTTTGTGACATTGGAAATAGCGGATAATGTGCGCATTCGGGTTTTACGATCTCAGATTTCCTCTTTGGCTGAATCGGAGATAAAAAAGAAGGAAGCCGTAAAGAAGTAACAACAGGAGAAGGGCATTACGGAATAGGCTGTGTCTTTTAAACAAATAACATACGTAAGACATCCAAGTGGGCAATCGTAACGGAGTGGAATTATAAAACAGGAGTGGGGCATTACGGAACAATCCTGCCCTAAGTAAAAAAATGGTTGAGAATAATAAAATACGTTGGGCGATTGTGCTCTTTTTTCTTGTCCTGGCGGGAGCCTGGATACTTCCTAATTTTTATACTTTTAAGGAAGGTCAGTGGTGGATTTCCAAGGAGAAATTGATTTACGGCCTGGATATTCAGGGTGGTTTGCATTTGGTTATGGGTGTGAAGACGGATGAGGCTATTCAGGAAAAAATAAAAAGTCTGACAGCGGATTTAAAGGATAAACTGGAGACAGCGGAAATTGAGGTGGATTCCGTTAGTGTTTTAAAAAAGAAAGTGGGGCAGATAAAAGTATCTTTGGCAAAGCCTGAGGATGCGGAGAAAGCCCGGGAAGTGGTTAAGAAAGAGTATGCCAGTTCCATTCTGGGCACGGTTCGCTTGAGGGTGTTGAGTGAGTCGGATGAAGGGGTTTTGACTTTAGGTTATAACGAAGTGGAGCTTATTCGTCTGAGAAAAAGTATTGCCGAGCAGGTGGTGGAGGTTATTCGCAGGCGTATTGATGAATTTGGTGTGAGTGAACCGGTTATTACTGTTAAGGGGGATGATCGTGTGTTGGTGCAGCTCCCCGGTGTGCAGGATTCCGCGCGGGCCAGGGATATTATTCAAAGAACAGCCAAGCTGGAATTTCGTTTGGTCAATCAGGAAATACAAAGCACGGAGTTAATGGAGTGGGTGAGTGCTGTAGAAAAGGAAAAGGGATATTCCTTAAGTGTGCAATTGCCGTATCCTGATTATCTGAAAAAAATTAATGAAGACTTAAAAGATAAAATTCCGGAAAATAATATGCTGGTTTTTCAAAGGGCGGAATCCAGCAATAGTTTATTAGCCGGCAAGGTACCTATCTTGGTGTGGACAGACAGTGGCGTGGGTGGTGAAATTTTACAAACCGCTTTTGTGGCTTCGGATGAGTTTGGTAATCCTGAAGTGGCCTTTCATATCAATGTGGCCGGAAGAAAACCTTTTTCCGAATTAACAGGTAATAACATTAAAAAACCTTTGGCTATTATTTTGGATAAAGAGTTAAAGTCCATGCCCATTATTCAGTCCCGTATATCGGACAGGGGTAGTATCAGCATGGGTAGAGGCGGGGGTCAGAATATTCGTGATGAAGCGGAAAACATAGCCACCGTTTTGCGAGCGGGTGCCCTTCCTGCCCGTTTGGTTAAGATGGAAGAGCGCACAGTGGGCCCCACTTTGGGAAGAGATTCTATTGAGAAAGGGAAAAAGGCCGGTCTTCTTGCGGGACTATTAGTAATCGTATTTATGTTTCTCTATTATCGTACGATGGGTATCGTGGCGAATGTGGCTTTGGGTATGAACATGCTTTGTTTGTTGGCCCTGCTCACCTCTCTTGGAGCCACTCTTACTTTGCCTGGTGTCGCCGGTATCATTTTAACTATTGGTATGGCGGTGGATGCCAATGTGATTATCTATGAAAGGTTAAAGGAAGAGCTGAAAAAAGGTTCGGCTCTGGCCCTGGCTGTAAGAGACGGCTACCGGTATGCCCTCTCGGCCATCCTGGATGCCAATATCACCACAGCTATTGTTTGTGCTGTGCTGATGTCTTTTGGAACCGGCCCTATCCGGGGTTTTGCCGTCACTCTTTTTTGCGGAATTATCACCTCTATTTTTACGGCGGTGTTTGTATCCCGTACAGTATTAAACACTTTAATCCATCGGCTTAACCTAAAACGTTTATAAGGTAAAAACATGAAACAACCCAGATTTGATTTTTTATCTTCTTCCCCTTTTATCACCACTGTGTCTTTGGGTTTGTCTGTGGTGGCTTTGGTTTGGGTTATTTTGAATGGCTTGAATTACGGTATTGATTTTGCCGGTGGTAACGAGGTTCAGATTCGTTTTCAGTCTCCTCCCGAGGTGGAGGATTTAAGAAAGTATGTAGCCGGTAAAGGTTTTGCCAAGCCTTCCGTGCAAACTTTTGGTGATGAAGAAAATGAATTTCTCATTTTCATAGAAAATGTGTCCCCGGAAGAAGAGGGAAAAAACGCGGCTGTTATGGAAGCTTTGATTAACTCTCTTAAGCAGGACTTTGCCGAGCAGGGGGCGGAAATAAGAAAGGTGGACTCGGTTGGTCCGCAAATTGGATCAGAGTTAAGAAAAAAAGGGATATTGGCTATTTTTTATAGTCTGATAATGATTTTAATTTATCTGGCTATTCGTTTTGATTATAAGTTTGCACCCGCGGCGGTGATTTGTCTTTTTCATGATGCCATTTTAACTGTCTGGGTATTTGCTCTTTTTAATTTAGTGGTAAGTGTGCAGACTCTGGCCGCTCTTTTGGCTATTATCGGTTACTCGCTTAATGATACCATCGTGACTTTTGATCGCATCCGGGAGAACGGGGAATATTTTGGAAAGAAGGAATCTTTTTTCAAAGTTTGTAACCGTTCCATTAATGATGTTTTGTCCCGTACTTTATTAACTTCTATTACCACCATGATGGCGGTGGGAGTGATGTGGTATTACACGGACGGAGTAATTAAGGACTTTGCTTTTACCTTGGGTGTGGGAGTTCTCATTGGAACTTACTCTTCTATTTATGTGGCCACACCCTTGGTCATCTTCATCGATCGCCTTCAGAAAAAACGAAAAGCTGTATAGTTGATTGAAATCTAAAAAGAAAACAGTTTGTAAGTTTTTTTCCATGGGATAATTCGACCATGACTTCTTTTTTGTCCCTCATCCCCTCCATAAATTAAAAAAGACTGTCCATGAGCTTTGCCACTATATTTTTTATACATTTTTAAATTTTTAAAAAAACCGGTTTGAATTGTCTTGCCGGATTTTATTTCCAAAGGAAAAAGTTTTTGTCGTCGCTGAAAAAGAAGATCAATCTCGATACCTTTGTTATCTCTCCAAAAGTAAAAATCCAATCCTGTTCGGTTAGTACCAACTCAACATATTTATACCTGATTAGTACTATTTTATCCGGGGAATAGGTAATATTAAGAACACAGGTAATTTTCTATAGTTTTCTTATCTATTTATTATATATGAGAAAAATTACATACATATATAAGAGTTGTGTCGCGACAGACAAAAAAAGCCAAAACAGGGATTTATAAAGCGACGACTTGCTGAACTTCGGATATTTGATTTTTTAAGTGAGTCTCTATTCCCTGCTTAAGAGTCACCGTGGAGCTGGGGCAACCGGCGCAGGCTCCCTGCATTTTTAAAAACACCGTTCCGTTTTCAAAACCGGCAAAAGAAATAAAGCCTCCATCCATAGCTACAGCCGGTTGAATTTCTTTTTCCAGGATTTGTTTTATTTTTTGTACTGTTTCGGAATCCTCTTCAGAATTTTCAGCTTCTTTTTTTTCTTCTGAAACAGGAGGGTGTAAAACCACTTGCTTGCTTTCTATATGTTCGTGAATCATTTGGGATAGAGGTTCCGTCAGCACCTCCCATTCCACCCAATCTTCTTTATTGATGGTGATAAAGTTTGGGCCAATAAAAACTTTGGATGCCCAGGGAAAGCCCAGTATTTTTTGCGCGAGTGGAGATCTTCCCGCTTTGTTTATATCCTCTGTTTCCCAGTTTTCCTCAGCAATATTTTGACTCACGGTGAACTTCATGGAGTGAGGGTTGGGTGTGGCTTCCACAGAGATCTGTATTTGTTCTTCAGTGTTCATCACCCTGATAATAACTTATTTCTCTTGTTTTGTTCAATTTGATTCTTATCTTTACTAAACTGGCTTGATTTAAGACATTAATAGAGCTAAATTTCTGAAACCGGTGGTGATAAAAACATTAGGAGGTTCCCCTACATGACCCCTCAAGTGAACAGAATATTGGACTTTTATAAATCGGAAAATTCGGATGTAAGAAAAAATTTAGCCCGAATCTTAAATCACGGTTATCTGGGGGGAACAGGCAAGCTGGTGATTTTACCTGTAGATCAGGGTTTTGAGCATGGACCTATCCCCAGTTTTGCCGGTAACACTGATGCTTATGACCCTCATTATCATTTTAAGCTGGCTATTGAAGCAGGCTGCAATGCCTATGCCGCACCTTATGGTTTTTTACAAGCCGGTGTGAAAGATTTTTCGGGAAAAATCCCTCTTATTTTAAAAGTGAATAGTTCGGATAGTCTTTATAAAAATTCAGCTGCTCCTATTCCGGCTATTACTTCTTCCGTGGAATCCGCTTTACAGTTAGGTTGTGTAGCTGTGGGTTTTACTATTTATCCCGGGAGTGAAGAAAGAAAAAAAATGTACGAAGAAGTGGCGCGTGTATCAGAACAAGCCAGAAAACACGGACTGGCGGTGGTTATTTGGTCTTATCCCAGAGGAACAGGAGTGAGGGGTAAGCAAGGGGAAACGGCTTTGGATGTGGTGGCTTATGCCGCTCATATTGCCGCTCAGTTGGGGGCGCATATTATTAAGGTAAAACCGCCTTCAGATTTTATTGAGAGTGATCAGAATAAGGAAATAATGAAAAAAGAAAATTTAAAAAATCTTTCTGATCGTGTTCGCTATGTTCTTCAGTCGGCTTTTAACGGGAAAAGAATTTTAATTTTTAGTGGAGGGCCGGCTAAGGAAAAAGATAAATTTATTGAGGAAATAAAGGAGCTGGCCAAGGGCGGAGCTTTTGGCAGTATTGTAGGCCGAAATGCTTTTAAACGTCCTTATGATGAAGCAGTGAGTTTATTAAAGGAGATAATGGATATCTATAAAGAAAGAAAATAAAAAATGGAAAAAAAAGATAATGTTTTAAGAGAGGAAAAAAAGAGAAAGTTAAAAGAACTACTCGCTCACAACCTCAACCCCTATCCTCATAATTTTAAACGCACTCACACAAGCTCTCAGGTTCAAGAAAAGTATGGGCATTTAAAAACAGGGGAGTCTTCAGAAGAGGAAGTGCAGACAGCCGGTCGTCTTATGCTCAACAGGAGTATGGGTAAAGCCGCTTTCTTTAATATTCGGGATCAGGAGGGGGATTTACAGTGCTATATCAAAACCCAGGAGATGGACGAAACCTCCAACCGCTTTTTTTCCCTGGTGGATATCGGGGACATTGTGGGTGTAAGCGGAACTTTATTTCGCACTAAAAAAGGGGAGCTTACTTTACGCTGTAAAAATTTTTGGATTTTATGTAAAACTATCGAACC
>JANQSP010000072.1 GCA_028283955.1 Bdellovibrionales bacterium | reverse complement strand
TAAAACCCCAGTGCGTAATAGACACCCTAAGCCGGTTTTACGGGCAAAAAGTATCTAACGTGCATAGAGGAGACCACTATTTAAGTGATGAACTCACTTTAAATTATGAAACCACACGCTCACAAATCCAAAAATGGATTCAGGCCAAACATACGGACGAAATTATTTTCACCAAAAGCACAACGGAAGGTATTAACTTTTTATCTTTCGCTTTAGAGGACTTATTTCAACCCGGAGACGAAATTTTACTTACAGAGATGGAACACCATTCTAATATCCTGCCCTGGCAGGCCTTAGCCAAAAGAAAAAAAATAAAACTTCAGTTTTTACCTGTAAATAAAAATGGTGAACTAATCATTTCCAGTTGGAATCAGTTAGTGAATAAAAAAACAAAACTTTTTTCTTTTACCTATTACTCGAATGCTCTGGGAACACGCAACCCGGTTGAAAAACTGATCTCCATGGCAAAAGAAAAAAATATCCTAACCATTGTGGACGCCGCTCAGGCCATGACAGCGGAAAAAATAGATGTGCAAAAAACAGATTGCGATTTTTTGGTATTTTCGGGACACAAACTCTTTGCCCCTACAGGGGTGGGAGTGCTGTACGCTAAAAAAATACACTTTGAAAAACTTAAGCCCTGGCAACTGGGAGGGGGTATGGTGACTGATGTGAGTTTATCAGACTATAAACAGGCTGAGCCTCCCCAATGCTTTGAAGCCGGCACACCACCGATAGAAGGGGTCTTGGCCCTTGGTTCCGCTTTGGATTTTTTAAATAAACAAAACTTTTTTGAAATAATAAAACAGGGAAACACCTTATCTCTTTTAAAATATGCGGAAGAGGAGTTGAAAAAAATACCCGGACTGGAAATTATAGGAAACTCTCCAACCAGAATAAACATCTTATCTTTTATCTTAAATTCTGTGCACTGTCGGGATTTAGGGCAGCTGATCTCCCAGGCTGGTGTAGCGGTTCGATCCGGACATCATTGCTGTCTGCCTCTAATGAAGAAATTAAATCTACCTTCCGGAACAGTCAGAGCTTCTTTTTCCATTTACAACGATGAACAAGACGTGGATTTATTGATATCCGCCGTAAAAAAAGCAAAAGACATTTTATCGTAAATCAACTATAATAAATACCATCAGCTATTTTTATATAAAATAAGAAAGGACCTTTTTAATGGACATTGACAAAAAAGATGTGTTAATTCGGATGCTGACAACGCCCAACCCTTATGCCTTGAAATTTGTTTTAAATCTGCCTTTAAAAAACAAAGGCAGGGCCACTTTTCATAGTAAAGTGGATTGCTCAAATCTGCCGCTTTTTCATTCTCTTTTTGACATCCCGGGAATAAAACAGGTTTTTGTTTTTCAAAATCAAATGACCCTCACCCATGACGGCAGTCTCAGTGAAGAAGAAATAGAAAAACAAGTGACGGCTGTAGTGGGAAGCCGTATCACTGTTCACAACCCCGATTTTACCAGTTTCGATGAGGAAAAAGTCTCTGTTTCCTCTACAGAAAAAAGAAAGAAAGAAATATCCCCGGAAATTTTAAAAGTGGAACAAATCCTGGACCGCACAGTTCGTCCGGGTCTGCAGGCAGATGGAGGGGACTTGGAAGTACTCTCCGTGGAAAAAGATGAAATCAGAATATCCTATCAAGGTGCCTGTGGAGGTTGCCCCAGTGCTATGATGGGTACACTGGAAGCAATTGAAAATATTTTACGTCAGGAAACCGGACAGGAAAATCTCAAAGTGATCCCCATTTAAACCCAAGTCGTCATCCCCGCGAACCCGTCATCCCCGCGCAGGCGGGGATCCAGCTAAATCAGTACAACATTTTTAGCAAAAGTTAATTTTTTTGATTTTCTTTTTCAATCAGTTGAATGGCATTTTTTATAAAAGGTCTTTTTTCATTGGAAGTGTCACTGACCGATATGAGTTTTTGTTTTAGAAATTGTTTTTCTTTTTCAAAACCTTTAAATACATAAGCTAACTCCAATAATTCCACTCCCGCCAACCAGTGTTTTAAAAATCGCTTTTTATATTCTTCTATTAAAGCTTTCAGCAGGTCCAATTGACGATCAGAAGACTGCCTAACCTCCCTGATCTTTTTATAAAAAGAAAATACCTCTACCTGCTCTTCATTAAAATTTCCAGAAGGAACATAAGCCACTTCAAAATCCTCCAGGTCTCCATAAGCAAAACGATCCGCTGGCCCGCCAAATACAGAACAAACTGTTTCACCTAAAGCCAGATCAAAAACACCCCACTCCGGTTTGTAATACACGGTATCCCCTCTATAAATCCGACAATCTTTAAAACGCAAGAGAATCAATTTATTATCTTTGGAAACACCTTCCACGAGTTTTCCTTCCAAGACCCATCCCGAAGCAAATTCCAAAATCATGTTTCCGTTTTCTTTTACAAAACGATTTTTTAACTCGGAAAGACTCATCTTATCAGGAGAAACAGAAGAGTTTTTTAATAAACCAAGAGGACTACTATACCCACTATGATGTTCCTCCGTGCCATGTCCCGCTAACTGTTGATCTTGATAACTTAATTGGCAAGCTCCCTTAAGTTTAATGAATAAATTTTGTTCTCCCTCTTGCACATAATCTTCCAGGATTCCGGAAATTTGCAGACCTGTATTCAGCTCAATGGTGCATACCATTTCCGCTTTTTTTGCCTGCTTCAGGCCGTATTCACCACCACGATAAAAAGCACATTTCTTTTTCAAATCCTCCAAAACCGTGTGCAAAGTTTCAAAGTCCGGTGTCACAAACAATTGGGGCTGATAATCTGTTATATCGTAGGAATACTCAACACAGGCACTATCCAAAGGTATTTTTTTAACCTCTGAGCCAAGACATTTCTTGGCTTCTCCAAGAGAAGACAATAAACCTGCCCCATAGATTTTTTGTTTTTTTAAATCCCCAATTAAACCATATTCTGAGGTCCACCATATAAAACGAGAGAGAAGAGAAGCTTCACTGGGGGATTTTAACTCACTGTTGATTTGATCCAGCCGATCCTGAGCTTTTTTAATTTCTTCGGGTGAAGAGTGAGGGTCCTCTTTAATATCACTCAGTCTTCTGATAGCTGAATATTGTTCAAAATCCTGCTTATTGGTAATAGCCTTTCTTACCACTTTTGCATATTCCTTTAAAAACGCATTAAATACAGGATGCACTAAAAACGGGGCATGTCCGGCCGCCTCATGTACAATATCCGGTGCCGGTGTGTAACTAATATGTCCCACTGTTCGAATAGCTGAAGCAATAGGTAAAACATTGTTGAGCTGAAATTCCATAAAAGCCGCGGGAGGAATAAATCCACTTACCGGAACCGCTCTCCAGCCCAGCTTTTGCAGCTTCTTATCAATATCACTAATATGGGGAATTTCATCAATAGTAATCCCTGTTTCTTTTAAGCCTTCAAGATAAGAAGAGTGTGCATTTTCAGACAGAAAGTCCTTTAACTGCCTCATAATATAACGCCAGGTACTTTGGTTTTCAGAGGTGTATTTTTCATAATGTTGCTTAACAATATACCTGTTTAACTGCTCAGGTATTTGAGGAGCTGATCCTTCCGGCGTATTGTTTGATTTCACAAATGTTTCTGTCATACCCATTCCTGTAAAGTTTGTCATTTCTGTAGAATTCGTCATTTCCGTAGAATTCATCATTCCCGTAGAGTTCGTCATTCCCCCGTACACAACTGAAAGCCCTCTAAGGGCTTTCAGTCCCTTGAAAGCGGGAACCAGTCAAACTGCCCTGAAAAAAACACAAAACAATTTATTTTTCTTTGTATAACACTAATATAACACAGAGGCAAAACCCGATAAAGGAGTTCGAAAATGGGTCAGTTGGCCTTGATATACTCTGGCAATTAATTTTTGTACCTGATCTTTATAAACATAAGCTCTAATATCATATTTCCATTCATCACCGGAAGGATCAATAAATACAGCAGGAGGCACCATTTCCTGAAATATCCCTGACTCTTTAATTATCCGGCTAAATACATTCCGGGAAATATTCTTCCCTCTATAAACTGATTTGCCACCATATCCCTTTAGCGGCTTAAAAAACAATTTTTTCCTTCTATTCCATAACTCATCCGCGGAAATGGAGTCCACAGGAGCTGTAAAAGGCACTGCCTCTCTTATCTTCTTTTTTTCTTCCAATGTAAGGTTTAACCGGTTCAAAAAATCATCTGAGGACCATTCGCAAAATCGCTTCTTATCCGCCAATAACAAATATTCTTTCGGATGAGGGGAGATACAGCATTTTTCATGCAAAAAAACTTTTTTCAATTCCGGCAAAGTTTCAAAATAAAAATCAGTACAACGATTATAAAGCATCTGCACTGGTTTTTGACGAGAGTCCACCAACTCTCCGTGAGAGCCTATACTTAATTCTTCTATTTCATGTAATTCACATGGCCATCCCCAGGAATTTATTAAATCTTTATACATTAAAAACTCAATGTACATTTTTTGGGTTTTGATTTGATGATCCACAATCAAAACATTTAAAGGCGGGTCAGTTTGACCTGAAAAACTTTGCCATTCCTCTTCAAAAGATTTTTTCAATGACAGGAGGGAGTTGTCAGTTTGTTTTCTTATTCCCTGCATCTGATCCACCAGTTCCGAAGTCAGGTATCCTGAAGAATGTGTATTGACTTCAATGAGCTTTAAACAATTATTCTTATCAAGATGAAAATCATAAGACATGAGAAGAGAAGATTCTGAAGCCGCACTATTTAAATAAATAGCATGATCTGTATGAATCAAATCCTTATAATTTTTAAGATGAGTCATTTTATAAAAAACTTTTATCAAGTCCCTTATTTCGTTTACCGTATCGTGAGTGAGCTTTATTAAAAAAGGAGAAACGGGAGGATTACCTAAATTTTCTTGAGCAAGAGAAGGGTATTGTTCTTCCAGTTTTTTTCTATATTCCTGATAAAAAAGATCGTACTGTTTTTCCAATTGTATATCCTTCTTTCTTCCAGGGTGTTTCCTTTATTAACAATAACTATACAGCAAATACACATATAAGAATTAATGATATAAACTATAACCACTCATATAGAAATAGCAATAACATAGTATAGTTTTTACATTTATCTATAAGCATCCATTGACAATAAAAAGTCTGATAAATATAAACTAAAAACGTACTTTAATCAATCTGAGCACGATTAACTATGATGTAAAAAGACAAGAAATGATAAATCCAAAGTTTATTTTTATTATTCTTCTCCTTCTATGTGAAACAGCTTATTCAAACCCCTGTGAGTTTACAGCAAAAGTCACACCTGAAAGACAAACAAAAAGAGTAAAAGGCATTTATGAGGATACTTGTGCGTGGTTTATTGAAACCTTCGACGCTGTACCTTCGGCAGACATACCTTTAGATGAAGTAGAATTTATTCAGACATGGCGTTCTGTAGAGCGTATAGAAAATCCGGACCGTTACGATGGCTATTCACATGGAGTGTTCTTTTCCAGTAAGGAGAAAGCAGAGAACAAAATATTTATATCAGAAAATCCCGAATCCGCCAATTGGAACATTACTCCTTTCTGGATTGATTCTTTACTGGCTCATGAAATCGTACATTATTTAATGAAAGCCTCAAGATGGGACTCTCTAAGTCAAGTTGAAAGGATGAACATTCCTGTTTTAGAATCTCATGCCTACTGGAGTCAGGATAAATATATAAGAAGACACTCTGGAGGAACAATGGGGTTAGAGGACTTTTTAAAAGAAACAGATGAAAAAATAATAGATGTAGTACATGATTTCGAAAGATCTGCTCTTCATTTACTGCGTAGCTCTCATAGTGGCTATCTATATAATGCCATCCGATGGTTTAATACAGATCCAGAGAAAAAATTCAATAACATAGTGAGTGGTAGGTACACCACACCATAATAATAATTATATCATGTAAAAAAAAGCTTTTTCCTGTTCCTCCAAAATTAAAACCCATTAATAACTTTCAGCTCTGTAAAGATAGGAATAGGAAATCTAAAAAAAGAAAGGACCTTAAAAAAATGAAAATTATTTCCTGGAATGTCAATGGTATAAGGGCTTGTGCCCGCAAAGGCTTTTTTTCTTTTTTGGAAAAGGAAAATCCTGATATTTTGTGCCTTCAGGAAAGCAAAGCTCACCCCGATGACCTGGATGAAGAGCTGATTCATCCTCTTAAAAGACTTTCTTATTGGTCTTCCGCTGATCGTAAAGGTTATTCCGGCACTGTCACATTTGTAAAAAAACCGGCAAAAGAAGTGCAACACGGCATCGGCATTAAAAAATTCGACTACGAAGGTCGCTTTGTTATTACTGACCATGGTGATTTTTTACTCTTTAATGTGTATTTCCCAAATGGCTCTCAAACGGAAGAACGTCATCTCTTCAAGCAGGAGTTTTTAAAACGGTTTTCTTCTTATCTAAAAAGACTAATGGATACCGGAAAACCCTTGATTGTCTTGGGTGATTACAACACGGCTTATCTGGAGTGGGATGTGTTTGATCCCAATGGTTTAAAAAACACCAGTGGTTTTTTACCTGAAGAAAGAAAATGGCTTAAAGATTTTTTAGATATGGGTTTTACAGATTGTTATCGCCATTTTTACCCTGATAAAAAAGAAACCTATACTTGGTGGTCTTACAGGGAGGGCGCCCGCAAAAATAACCGAGGCTGGAGAATCGATCATATCTGTGTCACTTCCCAGTTGGTTAAAAAACTAAAATCTGTAGATATTTTATCCAAGCAACTGGGATCAGATCACTGTCCTGTTAAAATTCAACTTTCCATTTAAAATTATCCACAATACTTTAAACCCAACTCTTAATATATTTTAACCCAACACTTACAATACCTTAACTTGCTTTACGGGGATCGAAGGCGTTTCTTACCCCATCTCCAATAAAAGTTAAAATCACCAAAGTCCCAAACAAAGCTAAGGAGGGAAATAAAGCCAACCACCAGGCTACCGTAAAATGTTTTTCCGCCTGCAAAAGCAGTTCACCCCAGGAAGGAGTGGGAGGCATAAGACCAAACCCCAGATAATCTAAAATAGCCAAAAGCGAAATAGACGCCGCAAGAGAAAAAGGTGAAAAAGTCAGAATAGGAGTAAGAGAGTTAGGTAAAATATGTTTAAACATAATTCTAAGCGGTTTCATTCCCTGTACACGGCACACATCCACAAATTCTCTTTTTCTCAGTTTTAAAAATTCAGCACGAATATAATAAGAAATATTAATCCACCTAAAGCAGGACATAAACACCACTAACAGCCAAAAAGGAGCCCCTCCCACCAAATCCACTAAAGTAATGAGAAGTAAAAGAAAAGGAATTGTCTCCATAATCTCCACACAACGCTGACTAATCAGATCCAACCAACCACCTGCAAAGCCCATTACAGCACCCAGAAATGTTCCCAAAATATAAGATAAAAACCACACCATCAAAGCAAAACCAATGCTGTAACGAAACCCATAGATTAAACGGGAAAGAATATCTCTTCCCCTGTCATCCGTGCCTAACCAGTTATTCCCGGAGGGAGGGGACGGATAGTGTTCCACTTGCGTGTTGGATTCAAAAGGGTCCCATTTTACCAAAGGCCATAAGGCCCACCCGGACTTTGAAAAATCCAAACTTTTATATTCCACCACATTTAAATCTGTTTTTAAGTTTAAATCGGAAGGGTGATAATGAACAAAAACAGGAAAATACCAACTTCCCTGATAAGACATAACAATCGGTTTGTTATTGGACCAAAACTCCGCTGTCACACTTAAAAAAAGAAAGAAGAGAAAAATCCAGCCTGCTATAACTGTTTTCCGGCTGGATTTAAGTTTTTTCCATCTTTTTATAGTCTCTGTATTTTTTAAAAACCTCTCAACCACAGAAAACCTCACGAGAAATCAATCCTTGGGTCCACTAAAACATAGGCAAAATCGGAAATAAGTCTTCCCAATAAAGCCAAAACAGACTGAAAAAAAATAAGAGCCATTAACACCTGATAGTCCCTGTTAATCACCGAAGTGTAACCAAGCAGTCCGATTCCATCCAAAGTAAAAATTTTTTCAATAATAAGAGAGCCAGCAAAAAACAAACCTAAAAAATTACCCAAACCCGTGATGACAGGAATAAGCGCATTTCTTAAAGCATGTTTATAAATCACCATTTTATTATTCAATCCTTTGGCTCTGGCTGTGCGAACATAATCCAGCCGCACCTCATCCAATAAAGAATTCTTGGTTAAAAAAGTGAGAACGGTAAAATGTCCAATCATATAACAAACCAAGGGCAATATAAAATGATGAACACGGTCCGCCACTTTTCCAAAAAAACCTTTGTCAAAATATTGATCTGAATATAGATCTCCTACCGGAAACCAGCTTAAAAAACCTCCTCCCGTAAAATAGGTTTTCAGTAAAATACCCAAAACCAAAGGAGGAATGGAATACATTATCAGTAAAACAACGCTACTCATAAAATCAAAGCGCCCGCCTTCCCTGACCGCTTTCATAATACCCAGAGGAATACAAATTAAATAAGTCAAAAAAAGAGAGATAACCCCAAACTGAAGAGAAACAGGAAATTTGGAAACGATAACATCTATCACCGGTTCTTCATAAATAAAACTGTCCCCAAAATCAAAAGTGACAATACTTTTAATCCACAACCAATAACGAACATGAACCGGCTTATCAAAGCCATACTGCTTTTTTAAATTTTGAATTACTTCCTCGGAAATAGCGGAAGAGGTACCCGACCCGGAAGATTGACCGGAAAAAGCACCGGCAAACTGCAATTGGGCCAGCTTTTGTTCAACAGGGCCACCCGGAGCCAAATTGATTACAAAAAAGCAAACAACAGTGATCCCCAAAAGGGTGGGAATAATAGCTAATACTCTCTTAAGTAAATAAATCCACATACTTTTTTACTTAGGGCAGATTCCGCTCTATTCCCAACCTCTCATTTCACTTTTTTACTTAGGGCAGATTCCGCTCTATTCCCAACCTCTCATTTCACTTATAGTACGTAAAAAAACACCTCTCACCCTCAACCTCTCATTTCATTCATTACTAAGCCACCAATACTGCACTCCCAGCTCGTAGTTATAAGTGTCTTTTTCCATCTTAACTTTTTTACTGAAAGCATAAAATTGCACAGGAGTGTTAAATAAAAAAAGATAAGGATAATCTTCAGCGATTAAACGATACACTTTTTTAAAAATTTTAATTCTTTTATTACGATCCATCTCCTCACGCCCTTTATCAATCAGCTTATCCACTTCCGGATTGGAGTAACTGATATAATTACTCCCTCCTTTACGAGAGGACTCCGAATGCCATATTTGTTTTGGATCCAAATCCACTGAACCGCCACTCCAACCCAAAGCAACCGCTTCAAATTTCTTTTCATGAACCAATTTTAAAAAAGCACTCCAATCCATAAACCGAAGCGACATATCAATACCGCTTTTTTTCAAATCCTGTTGATAAATAGTTAAATATTTTTCAACATCCTTACTGGGAAAAATTAAGGTAAATTTAAACTCTTTTTTCTGACCCTTAATCATTTTATCCAATGTTCCATTCTTATCTGTGTCCTCCCAACCCACTTCACTTAAAAGCGCTCCTGCCTTTTTTGGATCAAAAAGAATCGGTGATACGAAAGAATCTGCATAATCACTCCATTGATACCAGGGTCCCGTAGCTAATAAAGATTTATCATATCGAAATTTTTTATTCATCAAAGTCCGGTTCATTAAATAATTCAAGGCTTTCCTCGTTTTCTTATCCTGAAAAAGAGGTTTTTTTAAATTCCAGCCAATATATCCGTAGCCGGCCGGCTCTTTATTTCTTATTTCTTTTTTTATAATGGATTCACCCCAGGGAGCCTTATTGGTTTTTTTCATATAAGCTTCAGGCCCCATCCTTAAAAAATCAAAATCCCCTGCCGCCATTCTAATTAATTGGTCATTCTCATCTGAAATAAACCGAAACACAACACGTTTTATAAGATGAGTGTTGCTTTTTACCGTTCTTCCCCACCAGTTTTTATTTTGTTCCAGTACAATTTTTTTTCCTTTTTCATACTTGCCTAGAACATAAGGGCCGGAGCCGGGTAAAACCCGACTTAACTTTTTTTCTTTATCTTTATACACATGCTCAGGAATAATAAATAATGTTCCTAAAACCGTTAGATTTCCAAAATATTTTTTATTGGCCTTAAATTGCACCCGATTTTCATCCAGAATTTTCACCGATTCTATGTTTTCCAGATAAGGTAAAAAGTGAGCTCCACCAAAAGAAGGATCTTTATAAGCTTTAAAGGAAAAAGCCACATCTTTTACTGTAAGCGGGCGACCATCATGCCACTTGACATTGGATCGAACAGTAAACGTAAATATTTTATGATCCTCACTGACTTCCCATTTCTCCGCCAAGTGAGGTTCCCATTCATATGTATCCGGATTATGTACCAACAAAGTATCTAATACAAGCTCCTGTATTTGTTTAGAATAGTAGTCTGTAGAGCGTATAGGATGGAGATTTTCCGGCTCAGCATTAAAATTCCCAAACAAGGTGGATTGTCTACCGCTTCTTGTGTTTTTACTGTTACTTTCACCATCCGGCACAGACGTTTTATCCGCTTTTGTGCAGGCGAATAAAAAAACCATTAAAAATATTAAGAAATAAGTAAAAAGATAACCTCTTAATAAAGACAATCTTTTAGAACTGAATATATCACTAATCATATCACACCTCCTTAGATTACAGTGGTTTCTTCTATAAGTTACTTAAGAAGCCCCTCTCCGACTCAAGTGACAACATAAAAACAGTAAATTGGTCATTTTTAATCCAAAACATTTACATTATTTCACAATACCCCACAACATCTGTTAATGGAAATATAATTACTTTTCATTCCTTAACAAACTGAAAATGTTACAGTTGCTATTCATCGCCTGGTGTTGTACTTTCAACTGTTCTCCTGTGTCATAAAAAAAATGGTTTTGGATACATTTATTAAGATCACCTGTAATACTATTTAGGTTAAAATACTCATGAGAAACAATATAAGTCTTTTTGGACGCACTCCTTCTGATAAAGATTCAAATTTGGTTTTATTGTCCGTTCCTTGGTCCGCTACAGCCTCTTTTGGAGAAGGAGCGGATAAAGGACCTGAAATAGTGGCTCTTTATTCCTCTCAAATGGATTTCTTTTCAATAGAATCTGAAGATATACGGGATAAAGGAATCTATTTTCTCTCCCCACCGGATTTTTTAAAAAAACTTAATCAACAGACAAGAGAAAAAGCGACACCCATTATAGCTTTGGAAGAGTCCGCACCAGGAGACTTCCCAAAACAATTGGTCGATGAAATCAATCAATCCTGTAATCAAATGGTAAAATGGGTTTATGAAGAAACAAAAAAAGTTCATGAAAGTGGCAAAAAATTCGGTTTGGTGGGAGGGGATCATTCCACTTCCGAAGGGGCTATCCGGTATTTCAGCGAAATCTACAAAGGAAATTTCGGTATCCTACACATTGATGCTCATGCAGATTTAAGAAAAAGTTATCAGGGGTTTCAACACTCTCACGCCAGTGTTATGTATAATGTGATCCATCAGACGTGCCCACCGTCCGCTCTCATCCAAGTCGGAGTAAGAGATTACTGTAAAGAGGAATACTTAATTATAAAAGAAAATAACACTATACATACTTTTTTTGATTCAGAAATAAACAAAGCCCTCTTTGAGGGGAAGACATGGAAATCTATTGTAGATTCCATTATTCAATTACTTCCTGAAAAAATATACATCTCCCTGGATGTAGATGGCCTGCAACCCCACTTATTCCCGAATACGGGTACTCCTGTTCCGGGAGGCTTAAGCTTTGGGCAAGTGGATTACCTGCTAAGAAGCTTGACTCAATCTCCGGTTCAGGTCATTGGCTTTGACCTGGTGGAAATAGCCGCGCCGGAAGGAGAAAACAAAAATCTATGGGATGCTCAAACAGGGGCCAGGCTGCTGTATAAGCTCTGCCAGACAATATTAACCACTTAATTCAACTGTTTGCGCCAGGCTTAACGAGCGTACTTTTTATTCACACTTTCCCGAATTTCAGCCCCTTCAATACTTAAAGAAGTCCATGGAAGAGCTATCAGACGTTCCGGCTCAATAGGTTCACCTGTTTCTTCACAAATACCATAACAACCCTGTTCAATACGAGCCAAAGCCATTTCCACTGCCATTAACTGGTGATTGATTCTCTCATTCCTATTAAGGAACTCCCGTTCTTCCATAAGCCGAACTGTCTGATCCGCTTCATCTCCTCCATGGCCTTCAGAAAATGCCATATCATTTTGTGCCTCACGAACCTGATTCAACAGATCCGTTTTTGTCTTCAGCAACTTTTTTCTACATTTATCAATGATATTTTTGGAAATTTCTTTTGATAGCATAGACCTCTCCTTGGTTAATATTAATCACTTCGTCCCGAAGGTATCCGACAAGTTATCCAGATATCGGAATATCCTGGCAAGAAAATTCTACAAAATTTTTCAAATTAAGTAAAAAAATACCTTTTTTGCCATTTTTTTCCGCCTTATTTTCTTTATTCATCGCATTATAAAAGCTCTCTTTATACTAGGCTATTAGAAAAAGAAATGTAAGATTTTATATATCTGTAAGATTTTGAGGTGATTTTGCTTATTACTCATCTATTAGTCCTGGTTTTCGGTTTGATTGCTTTGGTAATCGGTGCGGAGCTATTAGTAAAGAAGGCTGCTCTTCTAGCTGAAAAATTTCACATACATCCCTTTTTCGTAGGGGTTATTTTATTGGGAATGGGCACTTCCGCTCCGGAATGGGCCGTTTCCACCATTTCCTCTATAAAAGACTTATCAGATCTGGCCGTAGCCAATGTACTGGGTTCCAATATTTTTAATATTCTACTGGTTTTAGGTCTTATATTATTTAAACCTTTGTCCAAAACCAACATTCAGCTAATTAAAAAAGATATACTATTCCTCCTGTTTAGCGGATTTTCACTTATTCCTCTTATGTTGGACTCTTTTCT
>JANQSP010000071.1 GCA_028283955.1 Bdellovibrionales bacterium | reverse complement strand
TTTGATTATCTATTTCTTTTGTTTGAAATGTGGGATTGATAATCAGCGTGGCTCCTATCCATACCGTAACGGCTTCCGCTTCTTGAAAAGTAATATTTTTATCTCTTCCACTTTCGTATATAACATCCACTTCTTCTTCATAACTGTAATCAGCTAAAGTTGTTAAAGTTTGGTTGTTTCTTGTTGTGTAGGCCACAATGGCGGTTTCCGCTCCGATTTTTTTGTCTCTGAGGTAAATTTTGTCACCTAATGTGAAACCGGTTAACCGGGTAACCGGTTGATTAAAGTCAACAGGAGTTTGGTTTTTAAGAATATATTGACCAAAGTCGTTGTCGATTAAAAGACTGGCGATTTCAGCCGTGCCACTTGCGTGATCAATGGTAATTTCAAAAACCAATGAGTCTGTTTGTTGTGTTTGAGAGGCTATGACTAATATACCGCTCGCTTCAAGAGCATGTGTATCACTATATTCTCCAAAGACTCTTTTGTATATTTTCACTTGTGTGTCTGTATCAGGGTGCAGTTCTCTGTATTTTTCTTCCAACAGATCTAAGAGGCCTCTAATAAGAGTTTTTTGAAGTATATAGTTATCTTTTATTTGAGGCATGGAAGTGGAGAAATAAAAAGAAGTTTCCTGCGATGGGGCGGCTTGTTTTTTATTTTCTATATCTGCTATCGTCCATTTTTGCTTTTCTGTTGGATTCAGTGGATCCAATTGGAGTTTAACCTCATCGGAATCCGTTACATTGATTTTTATAAGTGAGTGATCAATGAGAAAAGGCATGATGTAATCTTTTTTCATTAATACCAGAGATAAGTGACTATTTTCAGGGATGTTCTCAGGGTCTTCTTCAAAATTATCCCGTTTCCAGCCAACATAGGTGGAACGAGTGACTTGAATAAAGCGGGTATTATTATAAATGATGGGAAGTTCCGGATTGATTCCGGATTTTTGTAGAGCCTCTTTATAAGAGTCACCTAAGTTTAGAGTAAGGTGTGAGCCGTCATCAGATGTTCCACAGAAGAATTGTGTGTTTAGTATGTCAAACGGCATAGCAAAACAGCCCGGCTCATCATTATTTGTCATTGACACTTGTGTTAATATCCGTCTTTCATTGTTTCCGAATAAAAGAGTCATTTTGGGCAATTGAAACAGAATATAATTTCCCTGTGGATTAATGGAAAGATGGCACTGCCGGGTTTCCAGACAGTTTTCCTCTGTATTTGTGAAGTGTTTATAAACGGAGGTTATAAAATGAATCGCTTTTTCGTCTTTTTGAATGTCTTCTATTCCCGTGCTGAATTGATCGGCAAAAGAGTGACCTATCTTTCTGTGTCGTTTTTCTTCGCCCATCCAGGGACCGAAGTCTATTGTTCCCTGGTACTTGCTAAACAAAAGAATGATGTGAGGAGTTCGGGGAGCATCCTCTCTCCAGGCAACGGCCAGACCTTCTCTGTAAACATGCAGGCCGGAACCTGTTATGAAATTGAAATTTAAAACCTTAATAGCCTCTTCATATTCTGTTTTCATATTGATATTTCCGGCAGAACCATTTTTATAAATAATAGGAACCAGAGAATTTTTCCTTATTAAAATATCCTTTTGTTCTTCCGACAGTTCTGTTTTTTCATAAAGGAGCCGGCCTCCCTCCGCCTGGCTGGGCTCGGTTAACAGTACGGGGAGTGTGTCCAGTGTTCTGTCAGGGTTTGCGTTTGGTAGAGTGGTGGAATATTGGTTGGGAGTGTCTGAGCAGGAGAGTAAAAAACCAATATTAAAAAGTAAATAAAAAGATATAAAAAGAATGCGACACTTCATTGGTTTTCCTCATTAATAAGGGAAGTGTTCTCCTTTCCCTAAATCGTTCATAGTAAGGTGTTATTATATAAATGGAGTTACATAATAAAGTCAATGGAGTATAACGGGCCCGTGAATTTTTTTTACTACTGTTTACTATTTTAACAGTCCTTTAACAGACACTCATATAAATGCTAATTTTATTTATAAGTATATTTTTTATGATAATTATTTATTATGCTGTTCAATACTTTAAACTATGTCTATAGCCATTCAAAATGGGCGCTAAAATGTCTCAAAACAGGTGGGGAGTAGGTGATTTTTAAACCCTTTAGAGAAGGTGCTTTTTCTTTCATAAAAACTTCAACCGCTTCACATATATAGTCCAAGTGGGAAAAGGTGTAAACTCTTCTGGGAATAGCCAGGCGGACTAATTCCTGACTGTGAAAAGTTTCTTTTCCATCTTTTCCCTTTTTTCCGAACATCACAGAACCTATTTCACAGGTGCGGATACCGGAGAATTCATATAAGCCGGCAGAAAAACACTGAGCGGGATAAGAGGAGACAGGGATATGAGGGAGAGCGGCTTTTGCGTCAATATAAACCGCATGACCCCCGGCGGGCTGTAAGAGAGGGGCACCTGCTTTTCTGAGTTTTTTATGTAGATACTCAACAGAGGAAATACGGTAGTGTAAATAAGATTCTTTCAAGGCTTCCTGAAGACCGACGGCAATAGCGTCCAGATCCCGTCCGGCCAACCCTCCATAAGTGGGAAAGCCTTCTGAAATAATCAGCTTCTTTTTACATTCTTCGGTTAATTTACTGTCTCTCAGGCAGATAAAACCCCCTATATTGGTCAGGCCGTCTTTTTTGGCGGAAACGAAGCACATATCCGCCTGGGCAAATGTTTCCCGGGCAATGTCCAGAGGGGATTTTTCCCGGTATGAATTTTCTCTTAGTTTGATGAAATAGGAATTCTCCGCAAAACGACAGGCATCCAAAATGAAAGGTACATTATATTTTTTACATAAGGTGGATGTGCCTTTAATATTGTCCATGGAAACGGGTTGGCCACCTCCTGAGTTGTTAGTGATGGTGAGTACAACGCCGGCTGCGGATTTCTCGTT
>JANQSP010000054.1 GCA_028283955.1 Bdellovibrionales bacterium | reverse complement strand
ATTGCTACCGAATGTCTGTATCTGTATACCGCACTTTCTACTGTCATGGATGTTATTATGTCTGTATTATGTGTAGCATAAACTAAACTTTCCATATGTGCGACTTGTTCATTTATCAGTCTTTTAATATCAGCCTCGGAATCAAGTGCTTTTAAAGATGTATTTTGAGATTCTCCTATTTTTTTTACTTGTCTGTCAATAGTGTCTACAGAATGGAGATCAAACCTGTTAATAACTTCCTGTCCTACTGTGTGAGTTAGCAATATCATATATCCCATGTAAGTGAGATGGGTATAGGGTAGATTATTCTTGTTAAAGAAATCCTGTACTTCCGGTTTTAAACTTTTAAACTCATGTCCATCTTCGGACTGGTGCAGTACATTTACTGCCTGATAAAAAAAATCGTTTACTTCTGTTTTGCTATAAAGATTTTCCAAAATAATAAGATCGCTGTTTTTTATTTGCTCGAAAATAAGCTCTGCACATTTGATATACTCTAAAGGGATGGGTAAATGAATGGTTCCAAACAGGTATGATGTTTTTCCGTTTTTTTCCGCGGACCATAGAAAAGGACTGTCTGAGTTTGATTGTGCTCCGGCTGTTGAAGTGGTTAAAAGAGAGATCAGTAAAAAAATAGTGAGGTGGTTTTTCATAATACCTCTTATTAGAAATTAAGAGAGTGAGTTAACACTTTTTTCAATAGTGACAGTGCCAGATAAATGAACAGAAATCCACTGTTTTTTCTTATGTGTGTAGAGATTACCAATAAGTAATAAAAAATTTTTTGAAAAAAAGTGTTTTAGAGAGGTTTAAATATTTTCTCCGGAGAGAACTTGCTTTGATATTTTGTCCGGCATGGGGGCATATTCCCGCATTTGCATGGAAAAAGAAGCTCGCCCCTGGCTGATGGAACGAAGCTCTGTAGCATAGCCAACAAGGTGTACTAAGGGCACTTGAGCTTTTATTACTTGTAAATGGTTTTGCAGATGCACTCCTTCCACCTTAGCTCTTCGTGTGTTTAGGTCTCCCATTACATCTCCCAGGAATTCATCCGGTGTTACTATTTCCAGATTGAATATGGGTTCCAGAAGCTGACTTTTACTATTGGTGAGGGCGTTTCTAAGGGCTTGAGCTGCTGCTGCTTTAAAAGATGTTCTGATAGCTTCTTCATTTTCACCCAGGTATTCCGCTTTTAATAAAAATACTTTTATTCCCAATAGGCGATAACCCATTAACATTCCCGCATAAGAGGAGTCTTCTATCGATTTTTTAATAACAGCAATTAATTCATCCTGTATAGTTTCCTTAAATTTATTTTCAAATACCAAATGCTCCATGCTTTTATCAGGTTCTATTTTCAATACAACACGCGCAAATTGTTTTTGTCCCCCTATTTCTTTATCAAAAACACCTGTTCCTTCTGCTGTTTTTAAAATAGTTTCTCTATAGGAAACTTTGGGTGGTCCTGTATTCACCTGTACTTTATGATCCTGTATAATTCGATGAATAAGCACTTCCAGGTGCAGCTCTCCCATTCCCATTAAAACAGTTTGTCCTGTCTCCGTGTCAGAGGAGATGGCGCAGGACGGGTCTTCTTTTTGCAGGATCTCCAGGGTCTTTATCAGTTTTTTTTGGTCCACTGAGGATTTGGGTTCAATCACCATAGAGATAACAGGTTCGGGAAATGCAATAGATTCCAGAGATACAGGGTGAGAGGTCTGGCAAAGGGTATCTCCTGTTTTAGTCCACTTTAAACCGAGAACGGCGCCTATATCTCCGGCTTTTAAGAAAGGGACTTCCTCTCTTGATTTAGAATGAATTTTTAAAAGTTTTTGAATTCTTTCTTTTTTAAATTCTCGTGTGTTCGTCAGTTGAACGCCTGTTTTTAAAGTACCGGAATATATTCGAATATAAGTCAGGTGGCCGGCAAAGGGATCTTCCATCAGCTTAAAAGCGAGGGTGCAAACAGGGTGTTCAAAATTGGTATGGCATAGTAACTTTTTCCCTTTCTTTTTTCCCAGTCCCTCTGCTTCAATAGGGGGTAGATCCAAGGGGCCTGGCAGGTAATCCAACACAGCGGAGATCACTTGCTGCACTCCTTTGTTTTTAAAGGCGGAGCCGCAAAAAACAGGAGTGATCTGTAAACTTAAGGTTGCTTTCCTGAGAGCTGTTTTTATTTCTTCCGGTGAAATGGTTTCTTCGGCGAGGTATTTTTGCATTACTGTATCATCCGCTTCTGCCGCTTTTTCCAAAATTTTTTCTCTGGCTGCTTGTGCTTGTTGTGTGTATTCCTCGGGAATGGGGACAGTAGAGTAGTTTTCTCCTGTTTCGTCCTGATCCCATATAAAAGCTTGTTGTTCAACGAGATCAATCACTCCCTGGAAGTCAGCTTCAGAGCCTATAGGGAGTTGCAGGCATATAGGAGTGGCTTTTAGTTTGTTGACTATGGACTGCACACTCATCTGAAAATCGACCCCTATGCGGTCCATCTTATTGATAAAACAAATACGTGGTACGTGGTACTTATCTGCCTGTCTCCATACGGTTTCACTTTGTGGTTCCACCCCACTGACACCATCAAAAACGACAATAGCCCCGTCCAGTACCCTCAGTGAACGTTCCACTTCCACAGTGAAATCCACATGGCCGGGAGTGTCTATAATGTTAATTCGGTGTTTTTTCCAAAAGCAGGTGGTGGCGGCAGCTGTAATGGTGATGCCTCTTTCCTGCTCCTGTTCCATCCAGTCCATGATGGTGTTTCCCTCATGGACTTCCCCCATTTTATGGCTTCGTCCTGTGTAGAATAAAATACGTTCTGTGAGTGTGGTTTTACCGGCATCAATATGAGCGATGATCCCAATGTTGCGGGTGTGTTCTAAGTCCTCAATTGTTTTGATTTGCAGTGTGGGCAAACTTTGTCTCTCTTTGGAAGGATAAGTTACCAGTTATAGTGAGAAAAAGCACGGTTGGATTCAGCCATACGATGCACATCCTCTTTTTTCTTTATGGAGGTGCCTTTGTTATTGTAGGCGTCCATTAATTCCGCAGCCAGGCGATCTTTCATGGTTTTTTCCTTTCTGGCACGGGAATGGGTGATGATCCATCGAATAGCCAAGGCTGATCTGCGCACGGGACGCACATCCACCGGCACTTGATAAGTAGCCCCTCCCACCCTACGGGAACGTACTTC
>JANQSP010000050.1 GCA_028283955.1 Bdellovibrionales bacterium | reverse complement strand
ACTTTTGACTTTATAGATCCCTTTACATAAAAAAACACTTATATAAGTCCTTCAAGAATCCAGCTAAAAAAAGAAAATATTGATTTCATCTTCTTCTTTGCTTATTATTCTCTTCAAAAGGAGAACAGTACATGTATCCATCTCTTTGGCAGATTTTACTGATTCTGGTTATCTTTCTTCTCCTCTTCGGTCATAAAAAAATTCGTGAATTTGGAAAGTCTCTCGGAGAAGGTTTAAGAGATTTTAGAAAAGGTCTGGAAGGCAAAACAGACACACCGGAAAATCAACAAGCCCCTACCTCAGCTGAAAGCAGCACCAACCAACCAGAGCAAACCCCTCCTCCCCCCACCGAAAAATCAGAGTAAAAGCTGCTCTAAAGCCACCTGGATAACACAGCTTCAATAATACCTTCCGCGGAAAGCTTTTCCCTTTTATATAAATCAAGAGACTTATAAGCGCTTCGGCCAAAATCCGATTTTACAGCCACAGAAGACATATCCACTTTTACTTTTTTCATAGCTAAAGCATGGGCCACCAAAGAGCCCATACCTCCGATTAAGCGGTGATCCTCTATCGTAAGCAAACGAAAATCCGTTTTCTCCAAACAGGAAACAAGAGTTTCCATATCCGGATGGTTTATAATAGAAGCGTTTGCCACTATCACTTTCCATCCTTTTTTCACCAGCATCTCCCCGGCCATTAAAGCCTGTTCCAACAAAGGCCCCGCAGCCCACAAAGTAAGCGCTTTACCCTTTCCTTTTAAATGAGAATAAATAATCTGGGCCTTTCCCATTTCATAATCGTACCCATCCGGCAAATAAGAAGGGGAAAAAGTTTCTCTTCCCAAAAAAAAGATCTTTGTTCGTGGAGCTTTCCCTTCTTTATAAGCCTCAGAAAAAGATTCTATTGCCTGAGTCATTAAGGAAAAAGCCTCCGCACTGGAACTCAGACAATAAACATCCGTCATGGGAAGAGAAGAGGTCTGCGCCAAATAAGTTAAACTCTGGTGAGAGGCTCCGTCTGCCGCATCCTGAAATCCGGCATGGGAAAACACCGCGATCACCGGCGCCTGGGACAAGTTGGCCATAAATAAAGGAAGAGCCCCTTTAGTCACTCCAAACTGAGTAAAAGTATCCACTACAGGAATAAAACCCTCTTTAGAAAATCCCGCAGCCAGGGAAACCATATTGGCTTCCGCCACCCCCACATCAAAAGAAAAGTCAGGGAATTTTTTTCTAAAAGGCATAACTCCGGTAGAGCCTTGAAGATCGGCACTCACCGATACTACCGGTAATCCTTTCTTCTCCCGACAATCAATCATAGCCTGACCTATCCCTGCCTGTACTTTTATTTTTTTTATTCCGGAAGAAAGTTTTTTTTCGGCTTCTTTTTTTTGATTTTGCTCTTCCAACTCCTTGGCCCACTTAATAAATTCATCGGGTATGTTTTTACCGCCATATACTTCTTCCAAAAAGTCCAAAAGCTTTTCCGTATTTTTAAGTGGGAACCCATGTCCTCCGTGGTCCGCCAGTTCCGTGGCTTTAGCACCATAGCCTTTAATGGTTCTCGCATGAATAAAAACAGGACGCTTCTTTAAAGAAGAAAAAGGAGAAGTAAGCACCTCTTCTATAGTGTCCAAACAGGATTTAAGATCATGGCCGGATTTAAGTCCTTTATACTCCCAGCCTAGTGTTCCTAAAGATTTAAAAAAAGGATTTAGAGAAAAACTGTCTTTATCAATACGTCCGGTTAACTTGGTATTGTTGTCACTCACGATCACAACAAAAGGGTTCATCTTATCTTTCTCAAAAAACCCGGGAATAGAATTAAAAGCCTCCTTCGCCTCGCCTTCCATACAAGCCCCGTCCGACATTAAAACAACAGTGGATCGCTTTAACCCTGCCAAAGAGTCCGCCATGCAAAGTCCCTGGGCCTGAGCCAGGGTGGAAGCCAAGGGGCCATTACTTAAATAAACCCCTTCGGGAAAAAGATGAGCCTCTCCATGGCCTGTTAAAACACTATTGATAGACCGAAAACCTTTTAAATCCTCAAAGCCAAGTCCTCCCAAGCCATAATTGGCTTTAATAGCATAGAGCCCGTTCTCACAGTGACCGGCATCATTAATCAAATGAAACAAATCATACCAAGGACGCTTTTCCTTGTTCGCCAACTGAAAAACCACAGCATAAAGAGCGGACACCAGTTCGGCAAAAGCGGAAGGCCCTCCCCAGTGACTGGCCGCTCCTCCCAGGCCGGCCTGCATATCCATTAAAGACAAAGCCACTCTGGTTATCCTTGGGTCTGCCAATTCCCATTTGTCCCCTTTTTTGCTTTCCACACTCACCGAATATTTAGGCTTATCTTTTGTTTGAGAAAAAAGAAGACTTTTTCTTTTAAAATTCTTTCCATCCATAACCAATCACATCTCCTTACTTCATTCTTTTATTCAATCCGATTGCAGTTGTCCATTCCGGATATAAAAAACTTTTTGCGCTAAAGACTCTATCTCTTCTTTATCATGGGAAATCAACAAAGTGGGGCATTTCTCCCACTCCAGTATTTTCTTAAGCAACTGAATGGAGTTTTTCTTAAGTTTCTCATCCAAAGAGGAAAAAGGCTCATCCAAAATCAAAAATCGAGGCTTAACTATTAAGGCTCTGGCTAAAGCCACCCTTTGTTTCTCTCCACCGGAAAGAAGATGAACCGGTTTTTTCAAAAAACCGGAAAGTTGTAAATACCCCTGAAGAATAAGCAGCCTTTCCTGTGTTTGTTCTTTTGAGATTCTTCGAGCCCGAGCGGGGAATAAAATATTTTTCTCGGCATTCATGTGGGGAAAAAGCTCCAAACTTTGAAACAGGAAAGAGATATTTCTCTTGGGGGGAGAAAGAAGAGCCATGTCCTGATCTTTAAAAAGCCACTGAAAACCTTTCTCCACTTTTTTTAACCCGCATAAGGCCAGAGCCAAGGTGCTCTTCCCGGAACCGGAAGGGCCAGTCAGTACACTCACTCCCTCATCCGGCCATTCCATAGAAGGGATATCCAATGTAAAATCACCCTGATTACAAATAAGATTTTTTACGTAAGACAAAAGCCACTCCTGCAAACAAAGAAAAACAAAACATACCAATAAAAATCAAGATCCAGGTCAGCACGGTTGCCAGTTCAAAACGATAAGAGGCAAACAAATCCTGAATAAGCATAGCCAAATGACCTAACTCACCTCCCACTATAGAGGAGTAAGCAAAGTCCCCGCAAGCCCAAAAAGCCGCTATGCCGGAAAGAAAGAAAAAAGTGCTGGCACACTGAGGCCATGTAATCTTAAAAAAACTCATGACTTTCCCTGCTCCCATCAGATCCGCCAACTGAATTTGATTTTTCAATCGCCTCAGAAGAGACTCCCCCATTAAACGATAAAGGGCTGGCAAAAAAAGAAAGCTCAGACCCAAAGACCACTTAAGCAAAACCTCTATTGGCCCATCCGAGCCTATTAGTAAAAAAGCAAAACCCATAAAAGCCGCCGAAGCACCGGAATAAGCAACAAGAAATCGACGCAGGAAAAGATCACGAAGACAAAAAGCCACAGCCGAAAGTAAAAAAAGAACAAAAACACCTGCACCTACACTCATCAATACAGTTTGTACACCGGCTATAGCAACACTCAGCTTAATTATAGATAAATCATGCCAGATTGTTTTTGAGGAAAACACATCTGCCAGCCCAAAAAAAATCAATAGGGTCGGCAATAAAGGTAAAACGACAAAAGGAAGAGAAGGTAATAAATAGAGCTTCTTTTTATCTTTGATCTGAACATTTTTTTCTCCTCGGCCGTAAAGAAGGCTGAACAACATAAAAATAAAAATAGTTTCTATGAGAAACAAGGCCATCGCTTCCGGCCAGGTAAAAGGATTTTTGAGTTGTTCCGCAATAAAAACTTCCAGAGTTTGACCGCTGGCTCCTCCGACCAACAAAGGAATGGAAAAACTGGTGAAACAAAAAGAAAATACAAGTAAAAAAATAAGCACGATATCTTTCCTCATTTCAAAAAAGAGTATCTTTCTTAAAAAAGACCAGCGGGTAACACCATGTAAAAAAGCCCATGAGGAGAGGTCACCTGTCTGAGTACAAAACAAACGAGAGAAAAAAACAGAAACAAGACCTACATTCATCAGTACATGAACAACCAAAACAGCGGAAAAAGAAAAAGGGAAATGCATAAAAAACTCCGATACATTCACCCAGGCCAAAACAGGAACCAAAGGGGGAAGAAGAGCGGGCAGAAGACAAAAAAGCTCCACTCCGCCCCGCTTTACATACTTTGGAAAAACACAACAAAGCCCCAAAGCTCCAAAAATGCCAAATAGAACAGAGAAAAAAGCACTCAGCCCCGCCTGCAATAAAGTGGAAAGCAAAACTTCAAACCAATAGAAAGAAGAAGGAAACCGAAGAAGAGGAATCTTAAACAAAAAAACAAAGATGGGAAATAATACAAGAGCTACAAGTAAAACCCCACCTATTGAAAACTTCCTAAGTAAAACAATCACTTCATTAACTGGTCCCATTTATCCAGCCATTCTTCTTTACGATCCAAAAAGGAGTCCAGCTGATCATACTGAATTAAATCCACTTTAGGAACAGACTCCATGGCAAAACGGGTATCCGGTGAAATCGCAACCGGAAACATATAATTTCTTCTCTTAAGAAGATCCTGAACATCCGGTGTCAGTAAAAAATGTATAAAAGACTGAGCCAGATCACATTGAGTGCAGAAGTTTGATACAGCAGCCAGCTCCACTTGAAAGGGATGACCTTCTTCAAACGGAACAAAGTAAAAATCTTTTTGATCCTGCTCCTGATGATAAAGCAAAGAACTTAAGTAAGAAAAACTGAGATCCACATGACCCCTTTGGAAAAGAGCATAAGAGGTGGACCAGGAAGGGGAGAGGCCATAAAGCTGATTTTTAAACATCTTTAAAAACATTTCTGTTTTTTCTTTAAAGACAAACCATATCCAATAATAAAGCTGAAATCCCACTGTGCTGGTTCGGGGAGAGGGAAGAGAAATATTGTTTTTATATTTTTCCTCCAATAGATCATTTAAACTTATTTTTTCCATTTTCTTTCTGGAAAGAAAACTCATGGGAGACCAGTTATAAGGTACAAAGTTTTTTGATAAGAATTTTTTTGCCGGGGAGAAAAAACTTTTACCTATTTGTACCTCTTTCCATTTAAGTGTTTTCGCGGTCTTTAAGGATAGCTGATCAAAACCCATAACCACATCTGTTTTAAAGCCATCTTCTCTAAGGCTTAATCTTTGTACAAACAAAGTGGAGTCCGGCACTTTAATCCACTTCACCCTGCAGTCGCACCTTTTTTCAAATTCCTCTTGAATCTGAAGCCCCGGACCAAACACTCCCACAAAAGAAGAGTAGGTCATCACCCGTAACACTTTTTTTGAAGACAAAGCCGGAAGGAAAAACCACAGAAGCAAACAAAACCCCACCGACAAAAAAACCACCATAAACAAATAAACCTTTTTCATCTTATTAAACCTTTAACTTAAAGTTATTATCTTATTTAGGATACAGACTAATAGATTTACCAATCTAACGGGGGCCAGGCAAAGCCCAGATGTTCTTTGATGTATTTAAAAATTTCCTAATTAAGAATTTTTACATAACCTGCCATATTTGAATACTAACTTCAAATATGGCAGCATCTACCTGGCTAAAAAATAGGATCAATTTTTATCAATTTTCTGGAAAAAAGATGGTTTTTATGCCAAATAAGCATTATTTTTTCCATATATAATGTTTATTTAACATATTAAACTTCACATTATGATGCTTATTTGATATATTAAGCTTCACAATCAAATTAATTGAACTATAATGAAAGACCTTAAACTAATTAAATCTATCATAGTAGAGCAGAACCCTTGGTGGAAGAACCATTCTGTACCTAATTATCTTGCTCCACCAACAGAGCGCCCTCTGGCCAAACATCTTTGGAAGTATATCCTATCTCCCAAATTGAAACGGCACTTAATTATATTAGGGCCAAGGCGTGTCGGAAAAACAACCGTTATGTATCAAACTGTTCAGCACCTACTAAAAAATCAGATCCCTCCGGATAAAATTCAATGGGTTCGCTTGGACCATCCCCTGCTTATGCCTTTGGACTTAGGTTCTATTGCAAAAGAGGCAATAAAGCTATCCAACGCTACAAAAGAAAAACCTCTTTATCTGTTTTTGGATGAATTGGTTTATGCTGAAAAGTGGGAACACTGGTTAAAAACTTTTTACGACGAACACTGGCCTGTGCACATTATTGCTAGTTCCAGTGCCACGGCTGCTTTACAAAAAGGAAAAGAAAGTGGTGTGGGTCGTTGGGAAGAGTTTCATTTAACCCCATACCTTTTAACAGAGTTACTACAGCTTTATGAGAAAGATATCAATTTTCCTTCTTACAAAAAAACACAATGTCTATACAACACAATAGAAAGTCTTTCTAAATCATTACCCCATACCCAGTTTAATTTTGAAAATGAAAGAAAACTCCTTATCTCTCTTGGTGGTTTTCCTGAATTTCTAGCTGAAAAAAAAAGACAAGATGAATTTCACGCAGAATTTACAGAAAAAATCAGCAGCAAGTTAAATAAGTCACAAGACAATAAACCGAGTATACTAATAACTGTAAGTAATCCATTTTCTCAACTTCAAAGAGATTTTGAAAATTCTTTTTTCCAAAAAGCACAGCAGACATTACGATCCGATGCCATTGAAAGAGCTATCTATAAAGATATTCCGCAGTCATACAGGATTGACTCTCCTCTCAATTTGGAAAGATTACTTTATGTTTTGGCAGGGCAAATCACAGGTTTGTTATCTCCAAAAGGGATTAGCCAAGATATATCTCAGATATCTACTTTAACACTTGAACGTTATGTAAACTATTTAATTCAAACCTATTTAATCTTTACACTTCCCAATTATGATAAGAACGAAAGAGATGTGCAGAGAAGGCAAAGAAAAACTTACTTCGTTGATGTAGCAATACGAAACGCAGCTTTGTTAAAAGAAAAAGATCAAATTTTTAATGAGCCAGCTGAGTTAGGAAAAATTCAGGAAAATTTAGTTGCTTCTCATTTACACCATTTGGGAAAACAATCAAGTATTCGTCTTTACCACTGGAAAAGGGGAAAACATGAAGTGGACCTTGTTTATGATGATCCTAACCAACCTTTAGCTTTTGAAATTGGAACTTCCAAGAATCACCCTCAGTCCGGTTTAAAAAAATTTCTTAAGGAAAATCCAAAATTTCAAAAAGGAGTTTATTATGTTGCTCCTGATTTGCAATTCCTTTCTCCAAAAGATAGTTCATCAGGAATTGGAGAACTCCCCCTTGATCTTCTTTTACTGGCTATAGGATTGCAGCAGGATAAAACACTCTCTTTTCTCTTAGGTAAGACTGAAAAATAACCTTATTACACCACTCCTTTTTTAGGACAAAATTCCTCCAAAAAACAGGTTTTACATCGGGGGACACGAGCCTTGCACACTTCCCGTCCATGTAAGATCAAAGCATGAGAAAAGTAAATCCAGTCCTTCCGGGGAAGCAGATCACAAAGGTCTTTTTCTATTTTTTCCGGATCTTCCGAGTTGGTAAAGTTAAGTCTGTTGGAAAGACGGCGCACATGGGTGTCCACCACCACACCGGAGCTGATTTGAAAAGCCGTCCCTAAAATCACATGAGCGGTTTTTCTTCCCACTCCGGGTAAAGTCAGTAAGTCTTCCAGACGATTCGGCACCTTTCCTTTAAATTCCTTTTGGATTTTTTCACAGGTGGTTTTGATATTTTGTGCTTTGGAACGAAAAAAGCCGGTGGAGTATATTTCCTTTTCCAGTTCTTTTAAGTTCGCCTGGGAAAAAGCCTTGGCTGTAGGGTATTTTTTAAACAGAGTTTTTGTCACCTGATTGACTCTTTTATCCGTACACTGCGCACTCAGCACGGTTGCCACCAGAAGCTGAACAGGATTTTTATGATAGAGAGCACAGTCCGCTTGAGGGCGATACCTTCTAAGCAAAGCCACCGCTTTCTTTATTCTTTGCTTCTTACTTCTTAAAGTCTCTTTCGGCATAGCTTTCTTTACCTTGACCTATTTTTCAATACAATCTATCTGCGATTATCACACACCTGTCAATCTCGCAGAGTTTGTCATTTTTATAACACTTATTACTTCCACAAATGACATGTTCCCAGACAGAAGGCGGGAGCAGGAACCTATTAAGACATAATTAAGAGAGACTATTTTTTAGTTTTAATTTTCAAACATTTTTGAAATTCTGGATCGGTCCACTTATAATG
>JANQSP010000035.1 GCA_028283955.1 Bdellovibrionales bacterium | reverse complement strand
AGAAGAGGATTTTATTTCAAAGCATTTCAACTTTCTTCCTTTTCTAAAAAGTAAATCAATTTCATTTCCATTGCTGTCTTTAAAAAAATACATATTAGGAAGCTGCCCTTTATTGAGTTGAGTTTTTACACATTCTATGATGACCAGGTTTTCAAAGATAGAGCCTACGAGAGGATCACGGGTTACTTGATCAGTCTTATATATTCCTAACAGAAAAGAGAGTAAACCGACTTCTGTAAAATAATATTTTGGAGACTTTATAGATCTCTTTCCAAAATTTTCAAAATAAGGTGGCAGCTTGTAAACAATGAAAGAGGCTTCTAAAACAGACAACCAGTTTCTTATTGTCTTTGCACTGATTCCCACATCATTTGCTAAAGAGTTATAATTAACAATCTGTCCTACCCTTCCCGCCAGAAGCCTCATAAAGGATTCAAAAATGTTTTGTTCTTTGATATTAATAATTTGGCGGATATCTCTTTCTATATAAGTTCTGTAATAGTTGGAGTAAGCTTGCGAGGGTCTTTGTTTTTGATCATAGATTCTTGGTAAAAAGCCTTTGTACACATAATCCTGAAAGTTTTCGTATTCTATTCCCGCTTTTTTTAATTCTTGAATGGAAAAAGGTAATAGATTCAGTATACCTGTTCTTCCAGCCAGTGATTGGGTCATAGCTTCTGTGAGGTCCAATTGATGTGAGCCTGTTAGTACAAATTGCCCGTTTTGTTTTTTTTGATCTACAATAGCTTGTATATAGCTAAGTAACAAAGGTACCCTTTGAATTTCATCTAAAATAACCGAGGTTTTAAATTGACGAAGAAAAGCTTTTGGATCTTCGGAAGCCAGTAGTCTATTTTCAGGGTTTTCAAGGTTACAATATTGATAGGATTTTAAGGTTTTAGCTAATGTTGTTTTTCCTGCCTGTCGAGGGCCTAAAATAGTAACAACAGGGTATTCCTTAAGAAGTTTTCTTAATTCTTTTTGGAGGTCTCTTTTTATCATGGGCTTATCATAAGTTATGTAAAAAAGGATTTCAAGTCCTAATTTACATAATTTCTGTTTTACCTTCACCCTCTCATGAAACTCGTCATTCCCGCGCAGGTGGACTTTACCCTTAATTTATCATATTTTTCACTGACTATACCCTTAATTTATATTAAATAAATATTTGGGGTCGCCCTTGTACAGACTTTACTTCTTAGCAACTTATTATTGATATATGACTTCAGGATAGGCATTGTAATTTTGACCGGAACCATGTTCCTCTGCATCCCAATCATCTATATCCACAAAATCATTACATTCCGTATCTCTGAGAATGGAAGCTTCTTCCGCATCATAGTAATCACAGATAGAGCCTTCCGCTCCCACTACATCCGGGTCTCCCCGACTGCCTGCGGTCTCTTTGTAGCTGTTGTATTCTTCCTGTGTGTTCCATTCACGAACAACCAAATGAATACGATGTCTGATTTCTCTGGCTTTATCCAGGCATGTCCAGCTTAGATAAGGGTAACCGGTGGCTATTATTGCTCTTTGTTCATATTGGGTCTGCAATTGGCTGGTGGTGGGGGCTCTATAAAATTTGGGGGAACTGGATGTAAAGTCTTTATTTTCCACATCCGTCCAATAGTTGGCATTGATAAAAGTGGGTTCTTGGGCTAAAGCTGCATTTTTATGTCCATCATATTTTTCAATAAGAGCCGGCATTTCATAGGTACTGCTGTAACCGTCTTTTAAAGTGGCATTGGTTACTCCAATAGGATAACCATCATGGTTAAAATAATTCCAGTTGGTGCGCCCCAATCCTCCGAGGCAATTAGTGACGTTTCCACCCCATTTTACTTCAGTATGGTTAAGTTGATCATTGACATCGTATAGGTCATAGCTTCCCAGGCAGCAGTTGGCTAAATCATTTTCACTTTTATCAAGGGTGCCACAGAACTTTTGAGGGTCTTCTCGTGTGGATCCGCCAGTTTCACATACCATGTATGATTGTTCGTCCGTTAGATCATTAGCAGTGCCGCCACAACTAGCTAAATAATTGCTATCTTGGAGTTCACATGGATTTGTACAATATACTGTTTCTCTTTCTAAATTTGCATTGTCTCCGGTTCCCACACAAGTACCACGGCTACATTGGTAAACCTGAGGAGGTCCGTATCCCACTCTTTGATTAAAATGCCAGGAAATATCAAAGTCCAGGTAGTCACACATTCCTGCAGGGACATTATAATTTAGAACAATATTATGAAACCAAAGGTCCCCTTCCATTACATCCATTAAACAATAAAGGTCTTCCGTGGATTCCTGGTCCACCGGTATTTTACAGTCTGTTCCCGGACCATCATCCATAGAGTAGATAATGGAGTCCAAAGCGTCAAAGCCTTCTCCTACATAGTAGGCTTCGTATAAGTTTACGTAAAAATAATCTTCATTTGGAATATGAGTGGTGGTTAAGCCTTCTGTGGGAATGAGAGAGTACGTTTCTGTTAATCTACCGCCTCCCAGGGCGCCCAGAACATCGCAACTTACAAAGAGCCAGATACTCAGGGCAATGACATAAAACCATTTTAATTTTTTTAGTATTGATATTGTTTTCATGCTGTTGCAACCTCTTTATTCGTTAGACAGTCTGATTTAATTTTCTATAACTCTACAGAGCTTGTCATGTTTTCTGTTTCGGTTTTTTGCCTGACTGTTTTAACTTTTATTTCATTTTTATAAGAATGAAGATTTGTTTTTATAAAAATATAGGAACATTCATGCTTGTTTTTTAGACAGATAATATTTAAACACAGACTAAAGTTTTATAAACTTTATTTGTTGGTTTATTGGGTTCCGAAATTGACCCGGAATTCAGAATAAGGAGAGTGTATTCTCTCAAGACAAAAGTCAGCTCAAAAGCTCAGACATGCGTTTTGCCACAGAGCCGACGTCCCGTCGCTCTGTGATCAAAGCCGAACTCGTTTTGACCTGCTTTTGCCTTGAGAGAATCATGTATCTTCATATGGCTGTTATTCCTGTACAAGCTCGTCATTCCCGCGCAGGCGGGAATCCAGAGGGGGGTTTATTAATCCAGTAAGCCGGTTGTGATTTTTTTCAAGGGAGGATGAGCCTGTACATTTATTTGCGCCACTTCTTTTGAAGAGAGTTCCGGCAATCTTTGTACCAGTGATAAAAACCTATTTTTCTCTTTTTCTTCCACGGAAGCTGTACGACTGAGTTCCATAAACTTTTGAATGTAGTCTTCCCTTTTAAAAGGTTTGTCTCCGGCAGGATGAGCTTTGGCTCTTCTTTTCTCCCCTGTTATTCGTGAACCGTCTGTAAAAATAATTTCCACTTCACCGCCAAAGCTTCTCTCTGAAGGATCGGAATGATGGTAAAGGTCTGTCCATTTTTTATCTTCACGGGTTTTAATTTTGTGCCAGAGTTTTACTGTTTCAGAACGAGAGGCTCTTTCTGGTGTATAAGAGTGAACATGGTGCCACTTTCCATCTTCCAGGGCCACAGCAAAAATATAAGTGATACTGTGGTCCAAAGTTTCACGGCTGGCTTTAGGGTCCTGTTTTTCCGGATCTTTTGATCCCGTCCCGATAACATAGTGAGTATGATGGGAGGTGTGAATAATAATTTCCTTTATGGAGTCAAAGTCTGTTATTTTTTTTCTCATTTCAAAAGCCAGATCAATGAGAGCTTGTGATTGGTATTCAGCTGAATATTCTTTTGTATAGGATTCCAGAATAGCTCTTTTC
>JANQSP010000001.1 GCA_028283955.1 Bdellovibrionales bacterium | reverse complement strand
ATGAGCGGGGAAAAGTACGCTCACCCTCACGGAACAGATTTGGACGGCCAGTCCATTGCCGTGGGAGTAAGTAAAACATTTAAAAAGAATTTAAGCTTTATAAATAAAAAAGCATTCGATCAAGATCCAGACCAGCTTAAGCAATTTAACTCTTTAAAAGGAGCACAGCCAACAAGCTGGCTTAGGGATCAGGAGTTTTTAACCTCGGGATTTTACACCCACTTTCATGGTACAGAGGGGAGCTGCAAAAGAGATATAGCATATGTAAATGATCCACCCACTTTCATTGCCGGGCAGGCGGCTACACAAAATCTCCTACAAGAAATCGGTATTCATGGCCCCTGGCCCTGCCCTGACCCTAACAAATGCAATCCTTCCGCCGGTCTTAAAAAAATAAAAGAATTCATTATTTTCTACACGGTAAAAGTGGAGCTGGATTACAAAAATCAGATATTTCTTCCCTTCAGTCAGGACATAAAATTAAAAGCCAAAGCCTTTGCCAAACCTTTTGGCGGCAGAGTAGGCCCGGATAGATCAGCAGACCCCCGACTTCCCGACTTTGTTTCAAGCCCTCCTACCGGTTCCTGGGATCCTTTTGATTTTGATAGGCAGTTTGGTCCAAATTATTCCCGCTATCCCGGGGACCCTTATGGTCTTAACTCAAAATATGTTCAATACTACTGGAATCAACATGTCAGGGAGAAGGCAAGAACTCAAGCCAGCGTAAAATATTATTATCCTTATAATTTTCCTCACAGTAATGACCCTATGGCCAGACATGACACTATAGCCACCGGTATCAATGTTCTCCCCCGAAAGTGGGAGCTCGCGGCTGTGGCACCGGACCTTTTCGATATCACTTATTTTACTATCTTACCCTATTACACATACACTCATTTCCCCAAAGTAATAACTCTTCTAAATAATGCCCCCTATATTCGAGGGGACTTGGGTATTTACAAGGACGGCACCGGTCAGTTTCAGGGAAAAAGCATCCTTCATCAGGTGGGATTTGGTCCCGTTGCCAGCAGAAACATCTGGAGGGACCTTAACTCCATTCCACCTCCCCCGAAAAACATACCTTTCTTCTACAAAGTAAAGGAAGGAGAACTTAAATTTCTTCTCACCGGATGGAACCCTCCTAAAAAAAAATACAGTACGGGAGACAACGACTATGAAGCGGCAAGAAACAAAACTAATTTTGCCGAGTGCTACAAATGGGTACATAGCGCGGGCGTACTCAGTGACCCTCTCTCCGGCACTACCAAAGGTAAAATAGCCAATGGATGTATCCTTGGAGGGCGCACCGGTTACTCTGTCAAAATGATATCAGAGGATTTTTTAAGAGCCCTTCACAGTACAATGGCTAATCCTCCTAATTTGGGAGACTCCGAATGGTACCAACCATAAAAAAATTACCTCTTCCTTGAAATCCGCCGTTGATACCGGTCCACGGCTTTTTTATGTTCTTTATAGGTCTTGGAAAAAACATGACTGCCATCGTTTCGACTCACAAAATACAAGAAAGAGGACTCCTTTGGTTCAAAGACAGCTCTTAAAGATTCTTTACCCGGATTACTGATAGGCCCGGCCGGGAAACCGGATAAGCGATAAGTATTATAAGGAGTCTTTTTTAAAATATCTTTTTTTCGGATATTAAGTGTTACCAAATCTCCTGCCTCCCTCATCATCCCATAGAGAATAGTAGGATCACTTTCCAGGCGCATTCCTTTCTTTAAACGATTATAAAAAACAGAAGCAATTAAAGACCTCTCTTCCGCCAGGCCGGTTTCTTTCTCCACAATAGAAGCCAGGATGACCGACTCATGACGGGTCAGATGAAGAGCCCCTGACCCCGCCTTCTTTAAACCTTCCTGACTGACCTCATGATACGCTTTTAAAAAACCCTCAACCATTTTACGAATCAGTTTTCTCGGGTCCACCGGCATAGGGATATGGTAGGTATCCGGGAAGAGATAGCCTTCCAAAGAATCTCTTTTTTCCTTTAGCAGTTCGTAAATCAAGTCAGGATCATGACAGAGGGAAATAAATTTTTCCTTATCCAAAAAATTTCCCTCTTCCAGAGTTCGGGCCATCTCATATATATTGTAGCCTTCATAAAAAGTAATGCGATGAAGACGGGTTTTTCCCTCTACTAAGGTGTTTAAAATTTTCCACCCGGGCGTATCCTTTTGAAAAGCATACTCCCCTGATTTTATCTTCGTACTGTCACCTTTAAGCCAGGCCAGGACTTTAAAATAAAAAACATTGTTTATAAGTCCCTTTTTTTTTAAAAGGCGGGCTATGGACTGAAGAGACATTCCTTTTTCAATCTGTATAATAACTTCTTCCGTTTCCTCAACATTCGTCATCATTCCAGCGGAATCCTGTCCACCAGACACAACAGGAAGCCCTCTAAGGGCTTCCTGTCCCTTGAAGGCGGGAATCCAGAAAGAAAAACCGACAAACAGAAAAAACACAGAAAATAAAAAAAATACTTTCACAACACCTTTTTTAATTTGCACCTTCACTTTTTTCATCATGTAAAAAATCCTTATTAAAAACATTCTTAGAGTTCGCCTGGTCCTCCTTTTGCATCCAGGCTACCGGAGTGGTGCAGGAATAAATCGCGAACAAACCGGCCGGACGATCATTACCGGATTTTCCCAGGCCCCCAAAAGGCAGACGGGAGCTGGCCCCGTTTGTACTCAGATTCCAGTGAAAAACCCCCACCTTGCTTTTCTGAAAAATCCTTTTGGCCCGTTCCTCCTCACGGGTAAAAACAGAAAGACATAAACCATAAGCGCTTGAGTTAATCAGGTCCAAAGCCTCCGCCTCTTCTGAAACACTATACACAGTAACAAAAGGCAGAAACAACTCCTCATTTTGATAAAATGATTGAGGCTCATAAGTCTTTGGCTCCACTACAAAGGGGCTCACATAATATCCATTAAGATGATCTAATATTTTGCCGGTAAGATGGATAAGAGCTTTTTCTTTCTCCACTTCTTTCTTTACTGCTTTAAATCGTTTAACCGCCTTTTGATCAATCAGGGGCCCCATAAAAGCATTGTCTTTCCAGTGTCCGACTTTCAGTCTCCGGCTAAGTGAAATAAATTTTTTCAAAAAAACATCTTTTATTTCCCTGTGTAAAATCAGACGGGAGGTGGCAGAGCACCTCTGTCCACAAGTTAAGTAAGCCCCCTTTAAAACCTCATAAACGGCCGCTTCTATATCCGCATCTCTCCAGACAAGAGCGCTGTTTTTCCCCCCCATTTCCAAAGCCAATATTTTTTGAGGCTGATCCAGCAACTGCTCCTTGATTTTTCTCCCCACCGCATAGGATCCGGTAAATAAAACACCATCCACCCTTTTATCCTGCACCAGGGCCTGAGCTATTTGAACTCCCCCCTGCACCAGATTAAAAACCCCTTTTG
>JANQSP010000082.1 GCA_028283955.1 Bdellovibrionales bacterium | reverse complement strand
CTATGGAGTGGGAGCACAGATTCTTCGTTCCCTGGGAGTGACAAAACTTCGCCTGCTGACTAATTCCACCAAGAAAAGAGTGGGGCTTAAAGGTTACGGTTTGGAGGTTGTGGAAACAGTGTCACTGTTGAAAGATAAATGAAAAATTGTCATTCCCGTGTAAACGGGAATCCAGAAAAGAAGTAAGAAGGTGATATGAAAGAAAAATCTGCCCTAAATAAAAGTACCCTAAGTAAAAAGATAGGTGTGGTGTTGTCTTTGTTTAATTCGGATATTTCCGCTCGTTTGAAAGAGGGAGTGCTGTCTGAATTAAAGGAAGCCGGCGTGGAGAATTTTGAAATGGTGGAGGTGCCGGGGGTAGTGGAGATACCTTTATCGGCGAAGTGGCTTTTTCAAAAGGATTGTCAGGCTGTTATTGCTTTGGGGACGGTGATACGTGGAGAGACCTCTCATTATGAGGCCTGTTGTCGTTTGGTGGAGCAGGGTTGTATGCAGGTGCAGTTGGAGATGAATCGGCCTTTGATTTTTGGAGTGCTGATGACGGAGAACAAAGAACAGGCTTTGGCCCGTACGGGGGGAGAGAAAGGGCATATTGCCCGTACATCTGTTCATACAGCATTGAAGATGCTCTTAAATTTAGAGCGGATTCAGTAAAGGTAATGTCTTTTGTTAAATGTTGCCTCTCAAATCACAATCAGCTCAAAAGTTCAGACATGCGTTTTGCCGCAAAGCAAACTTTCAGCTGCTTTGCGATCAAAGCCGAACTCATTTTGACCTGATTGTGATTTGAGAGGGTAATCATCTATCAGCTAAGAATAACAAGAGTACTAAAACCCTAAATTTCAGACGACATCAGTATAAGTTGAAAAAGTGGTTGAAAACTGTAGTATAGAAAACAGGTTTTCTGTAGGAAAAAAAATGAAGTGGTCTGAAACAGGAATCAAAACTTTAAGAGAAGTGCCGGCTGATACGGCTTTGCCCAGTCATGCTTTGTTGGTAAGGGGAGGTTTTATTAAAAAACTTTCCTCCGGTCTTTTTACTTATGGTCCTTTTATGGTGCGTGCGATTCAAAAATTTGAAGGTATTGTTCGTGAGGAATTAAATAAGAGAAATTGTGTGGAAATTCTTATGCCTATGGTGCAGCCAAAGGAAATATGGGTGCAAAGTGGAAGATGGGAGTTATACGACGATCTTTTACAGAAGATGACAAATCGCTCTGACCAGGAGTTTTGCCTGGGCCCTACTCATGAAGAGGTTATTTCCGACTATGTGAAAAACAATATTCAAAGTTATCGTGATCTGCCTTTTTGTCTTTATCAGATTCAAACCAAGTTTCGGGATGAAATCCGTCCTCGCTTTGGTCTTATGAGAGCCAGAGAGTTTATTATGAAGGATGCGTATAGTTTCGACTTGGATGAAGAACAGGCCAAGGTCAGTTATGAAAAAATGCGATCCATATACGAAGCTATTTTTTCGAGATTAGGGGTACCTTTTCGGGTAGTAAAAGCGGACAGTGGGGAAATTGGAGGAGACCAGTCGGAAGAATTCCATATTTTAGCCGATCACGGAGAGGATGAATTGTTTGTGACGGATTCTTTTGCGGCTAATAAAGAAGTGTGTCCGGTGTTTATCTCTCATGATACTTCCTTCTCTGAATCTGCCTTAAGTAAAAAACCTTTAGAGGAGTTTCACACTCCCGGGATAAAAACGATTGCAAAACTTTCTCAGTTTTTAAAACTTCCGGAAGGTGATTTGGTTAAAATTTTATTTTTATCCTGTTCTTTATCTTCCGGTGAAAAGAAGAGTATGGCTTTCTTACTCAGAGGTTCAGATGAGTTAAATCTCTATAAAGTAAAAAAGAATCTTAACTTAAAAGAGAATCCTACTTTGCTAACTGATTCGGAGATTAAAAAAGTCAGTGGTGCCCACCCGGGAAGCTGTGGTCCGGTGGGGCTTTCTATTCCTGTTTATATGGATCAGGATTTGAAACCTTTTTCTTCTTTTATTACCGGTGCCAATAAAGATGATTATCATATCAGAAATGTGATTCCGGAGCGGGACTTTAAATTAGCTGGTATAGGGGATTTTCGTTATGCCAGGGAGGGGGATAAAGGGCCGGAGGGTCAGACTTTTCGTTCCTGTCGTGGAATTGAGGTAGGTCATGTTTTTTATCTGGGTGATAAATATTCTGAAAAAATGGATGTTGTTTATCTGGATAAGAAAGGGAAGAAGCAGACAGTAAAGATGGGTTGTTATGGTATTGGTATTACCCGCACTGTGCAGGCCGTGGTGGAACAAAGCCATGATAAGGAAGGAATTATATGGCCTGTAGCTGTGGCCCCTTTCCTGGTTCATATTTGTTTGCTTGATCCGGGTGACCAAAAGACAAAAGAATTAGCAGATAATCTTTATCAGTCTTTGTTAAAAGAGAAGGTGGATGTTTTCCTGGATGATCGAAATGAAAAACCAGGAGTGAAGTTTAAGGATGCGGACCTCTTGGGTTTTCCTTTTCGGGTAAATGTGGGAGCCAGGGACGGAGAAAAAGGCTTGATGGAGCTGGTGGAGCGTCGTACAGGGAAGCGAAAAAAATTTTCTGCTTCTGAAATACTGACTGAAATATTAAAGAATGTGAATAAAAAATAAGAATGAGATTTTGAATAGGAGGCACAACAAAATGAAATTTTGTTACATAAAGATTTTAATTTGTTTTTTCATTTTTTCACATGCTACAGAGGCCCGTTGGGGGAATAAGAAAGATGCGGTGGTAATTTATAATTTTGTGCGTAACTTATACCAGGTGGAAAAAGATGGCACTTATAAGTATGAAAGGGAGTTTAAGGCCAGGATTGTTAACAATGCGGGTGTTGATGGTTTTACCACTTTTCGTTTGTATTATAACGGGCAATCTGAAAAACTGAATATTCTTTTTGCCAAAACCATTAATAATGGAAAAGAGTTTTCAGTAGACCCTAAATTTATTCAGGATAAACCCTTAGCCTCCTCTCATCAGGGATTTGATCAAACACATCAGGTGCTTGTTGCCTTTCCTCATGTTCAGGTGGGTTCTTATATTCATATAAAATATCGTGTGCATGTTAATATAGCGGCTTATCAGAATTTCTTCTCCTATTTTGGTATGCATAATCCCGTCGCTTTTGTAATGAAGTCAGAAACAAAAATAGAATCCGCCTTACCTTTGTTTTATAAAGTGAATAATCCAAAACGTATTTTAAAGACCTCCTATCGGGTTCGTAAAGGTAAAAAAAGAAAATACGTTTTTACATCCCAGTTTCGTCGTCCTTTCACTGCAGCTATAGTGGATGAAAGATATTGGTTTCCTGAACGGGATCTTTTTCCATGGGTGGAAGTAACCACTGCTCGTGGATGGTCAGAAATGGTTAAGAATTTAGTACCTGAGTATGAGAGGGTTATTAAGTCACCTTTACCTGAATTGCATAAGAAAATTTTAAAAGCAGCTAAAAAAATTAAAACCGGTCCGGAAGATCAAATAGACTTTGTGATCTCCTCTTTAATAGACAAGATCAGGTATTTAGGGGATTGGCGTCCTATCAGAGGGGGGCATGTACCACGCGCTCTTTCTGTTATTGCCAAGACCGGATTTGGAGATTGTAAGGATTTATCTGTGAGTTTGGCTTCTGTTTTACGGGCATTGGGTTTTAAAGCACAAGTCGGTTTAGTGTATCGTCATTGGTCTCTTTATGGGTATGAAAACTTTAGGTTGCCGAATGGGGGAGCTTTTAACCATGCTATTGTTCGAGCGGAGAAAAAAGATAAAGTATTTTGGTTGGACCCTACTAATAGAGTCAGTTACTCCCGTGATTTGTTTGAGGACATAGCGGATAAGCCGGTTCTTGTTTTGCAGAATCCGGAATCCAAGATGGATCGGACTCCGAAGTTGCATAAAGAAGGAGGGGAGATTCATATTACCCAGAATTTTTCAATTACCAGGAAAGGCTTAACAGAAGTAAAAGGGGATATCCAATTTAAAGGCCGCAGTGCTATTCCATTTACAGGTGGTTCTTTATATAAATCCAAGGAGAGTTTGGATTACTTATTCATTGAGTTTAGTGGAGTGGATACTTCCATACTAAATCGTTGGAAGGTAACAGGTTATAGTCTGAAGTCCCGTATCGTAAAAGATTTTTCTGTGCAGATGGATTATAGTTTGGAGAAAGGTCAGGGGCCATTTGGTTATTGGACTCAGTTGGGGCCTGTATTTCGACTTCCCTTTCCGGGGGATATTTCAGGTGTGTGGAACAGACTTTTTTACATCAAGACACGGGATAGGGTATCCGGCCTGGGTTTGGGACAGCCACGTAGACTGGTGTTAACTTCAAAATTGAAAAATATAAAATCCGTAGGTGATTTGAATATTAACTGTAATCCGAAAAGCCGGTGGGCGGATTTCAGCCGCAAAGTGAAATCCTTAAACCCTCTGGTTGTGAAGGATACGTATGAATTAAAATTGCCTTATATTACGGCAAAAGAATTAAGGAGTTCTGAGTTTCTCAGTTTTCAAAAGGACATAAGACATTGCTTTGAGCAGTTTTTAGTGGTGTATAAAAAGATCTAGTGGTTTTTACGTTGTTCTTTTGCTATCAGAGTGGACATTAGAGAAACCAAAACAGCTGTAAACCCCAGGAAGAACATCACTCCACTAATAATCAGGATAGCTCCGGCAATTCTTCCCGGGCCGGTTATGGGAACAATGTCTCCATATCCCACTGTTGAGACTGTGCATATCGCCCACCACAGGGCATCCCAGTATGTGCTTACTTGATCATTTACATCTTTTTCAAAGTAGTAAAAGGCGTATGCAGTTAGAAACATAATGATATTTCCAACGGCGGCAAAATACACTAAAAGAGGGGTCATAAGGGTTTTTAATAAGGCAATGGAATACTTTGGTATATGATGATGAGGTTTAAATAAATTTTTCCCTTTAAAAATCATAATATTATCTGCCTCTGCCTTTGAACGTTTTTCATACTTATCTTATGGATTCTTTGTAGTCCAGTGACTTTTGTACTTTGATTGTGAAAATTTCTTTTATTATGTGTTTATTGTGATATTAAGGGGTGATGCAATTGATATAGCAAAGGCGTAAGAATGGATTATCTGAAAATTAATAAAATATTTTGGAATAAATGGTCACGGGAGAGAGGGCCCTGGAGTCAAAGGTGTTCCAGGGAGCAGATACAAAAAGCCAGGTCAGGTAAAGTGGAAATTGGTGTCACAACAGATAAACCGGTTCCTGAAAGTTGGTTTCCTGAAAATTGGAAAGGACTTGATGTACTTGGTCTGGCATCGGGTGGGGGGCAGCAGATCCCTATTCTTGCCGCTACAGGGGCCGACGTCACTTCTTTTGATTTTTCAGATGAGCAATTAAAAAGGGATATGGAAGTTTGTGAGGAGGAAGGTTTAAAAATAAAAACTCACCAGGGCAGAATGGAGGACTTGGGTGTGTTTATTGATGAAAGCTTTGATCTTGTTATTAACCCTGTTTCCACTTGTTTTACGAATGATGTGAGAAAAGTGTGGAAAGAGGTTTACAGGGTTTTACGTCCGGGAGGTGCTTTTATAACCGGCTTTTGTAATCCTGTTTCTTATTCTTTGGATAGAGATTTTTATGAAAAGAAGGGTGAAATAAAGCTGGTTCATCGTATTCCCTATTCTGATACTGAGTCTCTTTCCAAAAAAGAAATAGAGGACGCTATAAAGGGCTCAGATTCTCTTGAGTTTGGACATTCTTTGAGTGACTTAATTGGGGGACAAACCGATTTGGGTTTTAAGATAGTGGGTTTTTATGAATCTTATTGGGGTAAGCGGTTTCCTGAGTTGATTGATTCAATAATGCCTTCATTTATTGCCACTAAAGCTGTTAAATAACGGGCTATTGTTTTTTCTGGCTTATAGCCTTTCATTGTTTAAGAAGATTTTTTTATTGATGGTATTAGAAATGCTTTATCTTTATCCTGTGTATTCTGGGTATTTATGCTTAGAAAGTTGGGTTTTTGATTGTTTGAAAAATTTTTTCTTAAAATGAAACACTATAGTGGTACAAGTTGAATATGATGAAAAAGCGATTTATATGGAAGTATATTGTTTCATTCTTTATCTGCAGTTCTGTTTTTTGTTTTAATTCAAATGGCTATGATGATGTTAGTACGGAAGAGTTTCTGAAGGGGAGGAGTACAGTTTCTGAGTTGGCGAGAAAATGTAAATCCGAATGGGATGGTCAGGGATGTAATGATGATGAAAGAAGACAATTAGTGCAATATACTGTGCAATTTTGTGGAGAGATGCCTGAAAATGCTCATCCTGTGAGTGTGAAATACTTAGTACAGTACATGAATGTTCCTATGATAAATATGGCTTTTTTAAGAGTGTGGAGTTTATTAAACGGTGGCGATATAGAATGGGCTGTATGTGCCGTTTGCCTTTTTGACTATCCTCCTCATCCGTATTGGGAAAAAAATATTTCCTATTGTGATAAATGAATTGTAGGCCAAAGTATATTTTTATTCATATTTAATT
>JANQSP010000053.1 GCA_028283955.1 Bdellovibrionales bacterium | reverse complement strand
TACCAGCATCCGTAAAAATGGCATCCACCACCACCGGGCATCTCTTTTTCAGTTGGTGGGTTTATCGTATATTTTTATCAGCCTGTTTTTTGTACCTGCTAGTAAAGAGGTAATGAAACATTCGTACCCTGCTTCCTGGTGTCCTGAGATAATTTTATTCAATTCTTTTCGGCAATGATATCTGTCTGTTTCCGACTCTATATATTTATTATATTCTTTTCTTACTTCACAAAGCCCATGATCCAGGCTCCGGGCTATATCCCGGTTGTACCATTCGGTGAGCTTAAAGTCTAAATTTGGTTTTAGGTTTACACCTTCTGTTTCATGTTCGCATTCATAGTAAACCCTAGTGAACATCATGATGCTGTCATTTAAATGACCAGGGATTTCCAACAAAATATCTTGAAGTAATGGCATAGGTGGATCTAACTGTAACAGTGTCGGTAAGTCTGATATTTTGGTTGGTGGTTCCGGATTTGCTTTATCTTTTGGTTGGCTATCGTCGGTTTGAGCTGTGTTATCTTCTGAGCCTGTAGCTGTATCTTCCGGAGAAGAGGATTTACAGTGAGATAAAATGGTGAGGGAAAATAAAAGAATAAAGGTATACAGTACTGTCGTTTTCATGGACACCATCTTAATTTTATTTTAAAAAGCCGTCAAATGTGAGTAGCCTAAAAGAAATACTGTTTTCAAAATAATGGTGCTGAGTTTGCTCTTTTTAAGAGCGTCTATTTTATAATTTTTTTTCTAATCCATTCATCCAGACTGAAACGGTTTCCACCCACTATAGTGAAATATAAAAATCCGGCTGCGTAGAGAAGGGCCTTCTCTTTTTCACCGAAAGGATCCGGTCCATGAAAAATCAAACCGGCTACAAGCATGGTTATCAGAATATTTAAAGCGGCAAATCGGGTAAACAGTCCCAGTATGAGTAAAATGGCACAGAAAAACTCAGCGAAAGTGGCCAGACCTAAACTAAGAGCGGAACCAATGCCCAGGGGGTCGGGGAAAGACGCGGATTTTTCCGAAAAAGAGGCAAATTTTCCCCAGCCGTGGCTGCCCAGCATGAAGAGTCCTAAAACCAGTCTCAATATCAATTCTGCAGCGTCTTGATAGGAAGTGGAGACTTTATGAAATAAACAGGATTTTATTTTTTTTATGCACATAATTTCCTCCTTTGCTTGTCCTTTCCGCGGAAGCGGGTTGTAGATTGATATAATCAAATATACCAAGGATAATGTAATAATTACAAATTTATGGCACTGTACCATCATCCGGCAGGCCTTTCTATTTGAGAACTTATTTATTTGGAAATAATAGGGCTGAAAAAGGACGGTATTTTTGTATTAAAAAAATAAAACTTTGACTTAAGTAAATCGGGCTATGTTACGATACTATGAATGGTTGCTTTATAAAACAGGGGGTATAAGTGAGACTTTTAACTATATTAGCTTTATTTGTCAGTTTAAGTTTAATTTCCTGTGCAAGAAGATTTGACAATGTGAAAGGCCATAATAAGCGTGGTGGTAAATCGGGCCAATTACAAGTGGTGAAAAATGAAGTGAATGTGGATGTTTTTCAAAGGGTTTCTGTAAACTATTTTGTAGGAAATAACAAAAGAAATATTCAGCCCATTTGTCGGGGAATAAATGGATGCTTGCGCGTATGTGAGTACTTTAATTATCCAAAATGCAAGCAGCTTTCTGCTGATAAAGTGGTCTCTTTTTGGCTAAATAAAATCGGTGAATATAATAGTTGGGAGCAAGCCAGAAATGACCTGGATCTTGTTGCCACTAATTTGGATGTTTCATCTTTCTTGAAAAATGTGGATAAGGATAATCATGTGGTACGAAATCTTCTTAGACTGAATACCTCAGCTGATTGCCCTATGAACAACACTCAGAATATTTATTTTAGTTACTCTCCTTCCGCTTCTTTGTATCTGGAGTCTCCTCCCGCTTCTGCAGGAACCTCAGAAGGAGCAGAGGGTGCTGCTGAGGCGAATGCGGCTCAAGCAGAGGCCGCTCCGGTAAGTAATTCTCCTCCCGTCAGGAAAAAAATTGTTGATGGTTCAGTAATTCCTTTTGACCTGCAGGTGTTTGCGGGCTTTGTAAAAAGTTGCTTTGGGTACAATACCAGAACTTTCAGCGAAATGGCTGTGCAGATTGAAAATAAAGATGCGTTTGATATTGCTCATGCCGTACTTTCAAAATCCTGTGGTGAAAACAGTGAATGTATTCGATTAGCTTACTGTGCAACAGATTCTGACCTGGTTTGGAATAAGCTACAGGAGAGTGTAAAACAACCTGGTTGCGAATACGATAACTTTGTGGAAATGCTGCCTTAATTGTCTTAGGTTTTTATCATTAGTGTTTATCTTGAAAGAAGGCTTACTTGTTATTGTGAGATAAAGCCTTGGTAATCTCTTTATAAGGTATTGAAAAAATCTGAATTTTCAGAATGATAAATGACTTTAAAGGCACTTTGTTTTCACTAAATCGCTTTTTTCATCAGAAAAAAAAGACTTTGCCTTGCTGGGTGGCCGGTCGTTTTTATCCTGAAGATCAATACCTTTTTCGATTGCGATCTCAGGGTTTATCCATTGATTGTAAAAGTGCAAAAGATGTTTCCCAAATTAAAACAGGGCATTGGCTGGCTGTTAAATTGCTGTTCAAAAAGAAAAACAGATATCAAATTTCTGAATATAAAGTGATGAGTTCTCCGGAGTGTGAGTACGAAGAGGCGGACTTTTCTTATAAAAATAAAGGAAGTGTTATAAAAAAATGGGATCTTTTTTTAACGGCGATTAAAGAGTTTTTTTGTTCCAGAGGCTTGGTTTGTGTTGATACTCCTGACCTTGTTCCCTGTCCCGGGACAGAGCCGCATCTTCAGGTATTTAAAACCTATTTTTTTAAAGAGGGTGAGTCCAGGAAAATGTATTTAAATACCAGTCCGGAGATGCACCTTAAAAAACTTTTATGTCAGGATTGGACGGATTTTTTTGAAATAAAAAAATGTTATCGAAATGGTGAATCAGGCAAACTTCACCAGCCTGAATTTACTCTTCTTGAGTGGTACCGTGCTTTTTATTCTACGAAGGAGCTTATGCAGGAAACTTATGCCCTTCTTTCTTTTCTCCAAAGGAAGTGGGCCACTGATTTGTCTGAAGAAAAAAAACTACCTGAAATGAAAGTTTATACTGTAAAAAACCTGTTTAAGAAATATCTTCACTTTACTCTTACCCCTCACACTTCCAAAAAAGAGATGGTTCATTTATTGAAGAAGCATGGTCTTATATATGATCCAGAAGACACCTTTGAATCTCTTTTTTTTAATTTGTTTTTAAATTTAATAGAACCTCATTTACCTGAAAAAACTCCCGTTTTTATTACTGATTATCCACCCCGATTAAGGGCTTTCGCCAGGATCAATAAACAGGGCTGGGCTGATCGTTTTGAGCTCTATTGGAGAGGGGTTGAGCTGGCTAATGCTTTTTATGAAGTCACAAACAGTAAAGAACAGCTTTCTTTGTTTAAGGAGCATATTAAACAAAGAAAGGATTCCATACCCATGGATAAGGAGTTACTCCTCTGTATGAAAAAATGGGGAATGCCTCCCTGTAGTGGTATTGCTGTTGGTCTGGATCGCTTATTCCTGGCTTTTTATGGAAAAAATGATTTAGAGGAAACGCGTCTTTTCCCCTTATAGGGCTTTAGGGTCTGCCTGAATATCAAATCCCTTTTTCTCTTCACATAAAAATTAAAGAAAAGACAGAGTTTCTTTTAGAAAGGGAGTTTCCTTTTTTATTTTTTCAGCATTTCCGGCAGCCGCTTTTTTAGATTTCTTAAGGGCTGAACCAAGAGCCTGATTGATTTTGTGAAAATCCTCCGGCTTTGTTTCTAAAATTTCTTTTTTGGTTTTCATATAGTCGTCCCAGCTGAGATCAGATAAATACAAATATGTCATTCGATAAGTTTTTTCAGATATAGAACGATCTCTATAAAAACCTGTTAATGATCCAAGAATAGCTGGTTTTAGTTTTTCGTAATCTATTTTTTCCTCTTTCATAAAATTCACGGATTGGGAGAAGATATCAAAACTTTTTTTAAGATTCGGATCTCTGTAAGTTTGTATACTCCATAAACCGTTTCGACTGACTTGGTTCCAGGCCCCATAGGCTCCTGATTGTTCTCTGAGGCGAGGGTGTAAAAAATGACTACTTAGATAAGTGGAATAAACCTCCAGGGCACCACTGTATTCAAGGCCCTGTTTTTTAAAAGACGTAGCTTCCGACACATACTGTACTTCGCCGGGAATAATATAAGCGGAATAGTTTTTTTGTGTGGAGAAAGGCCACTCTTGATCTTTTGAGCCCTGGACAGGCAGGGATTTACTTAGCTTGGCAATTTCACTTTTTAATTTTTTTAATTCGTTTTCTTCAGCTGTTATTGTTACAAGATGGAGCCTGTTTTGGTTAAAAATATTAACCAGTATATTTTTAAGTTCAGGTGTGATTTTATGGGATTCTATTTTTGATTGTAATATGTATTCTTCAAAAGTTCCTCCTCTTGTTTCATCAGTAAAAGCTCCTTGGTTTGGGAAAAAACTTTTTGCAGAGGCTATTATGGAAAGACCCATAGCTCGGTAAGCGATGCTATTATTCATTTTCATTTTTAGCTCATCCAGAAGACTTTGTGCCCGATCTTTTGGAGAAAACCGGCTGTGTATTAAAAGCTCTTTCAATAGATTTATACTCTTTGTGCGGTTTTCATCTAAAAATTGCAGTTTAACAACCAGAAAGGGTTTAAACTGCTCTGTTTCTTTAAAGGATTGATACGTTTTTATATCAAAGTCGAGATGCCCGATGTGAGTGTTAATTTCCCTGGACAGGTCCTGAAAAGAATAATGTTCTGTATCTGTCTTTTTAAGGAGATGGGTGAAAAGGTTTAATTTTTTTAAATTGTTTTTTTTCACCCCTTTTAAGTCAAAAAAGAGAGTAATGTAAGAGATACCACTGGTTGACTGTGGGTATTCAATAATTTCATATCTATCTGTTTTGGATTTATTCAAAGGTATGGGCTTTTCATCTGCCTTGAGATCGGAAAGTTTTAAGAGAGGGGTTTTATTTATAATCTCCTGTGGTTCTTTGGCGGAGACCCATTCGCGATAGAGCGTATCTTCTTTTTCGTATTCATTAAAAGGTTTGAGTTTAAGGGCTGTTGATATTTGCTCTTTAATGGCATCATTAAATTTTTTGGAAAAATTGGGATCAGGCTCCATAACGAGCCAGCGGAAATGAGTGTTTTGTTTAAAGTGTTTTTTAAAAGCCGCTTTAACAAAATGTTTTTTGTTAAGAAGTTTTCGAATGTTTTTATATTGACTGATAGAGTCCAATTCCTGAGCTAAAGATTGATCGGGGTGGAGCCAATGGTCTTTGATGACCCTACCTAGAAAAAGACCTTTATGACTTGCATTACTGTTTTTTTCTTTGTCTGAAAATTCGAACTTGTTGAGAATAGAAGTTAAAAACTTTTGATCCAGGCCTTGTTGAATTATTTTACTTAATTCCTCTTGTAGAATATCTTCAAGCTCTTTTATTTTCGAACCTTCTGTGCCTTCAAAAACAAAAGCAACAGCATTGTCACTTCCTTCCAGGTACCGGAAAGAAACAGATGTGGCGATACCTTCTTTTGATATACGCAGTTTGAGAGGAGCTATATCACTGGAGACGAAAGCGGTAAGCAAAACATAGATCGAATTTTTTTCGACAGGGGTAAGTTTACCCAAAACATAGCCTTTGGCTACAAAATCTTTTTTGGGTTGTGTATTTCCAGGATAGCTCATTTTTACTATAGAGGGTTTTGATGTATCAAAATTCTTTTGTGGCGTGATCTCAGGGGGTTTGAAGTTCTTATCTTCGTCAAAGTGACTGAGGAAATCTTTATCGATAGTGGTAAGTGTTTTTGCGAAATCAATATCTCCATAGAGGAAAATTAATGAATTTTGTGGGTGATAATATTTCTTATGGGCTTCCACAATTTGTTCAAATTGGAGGGTGGAAATCTTTTCGGGAAAGCCTCCACTGGAGTGGGCGTAAGGAGTCTGAGGTAAAAGAGAGCGGTTTAAATTGAGCCATAGTAACCTATGTGGACTGGAAAAAGCCCCTTTCATTTCACTGAACACGATACCATTGATAGACATTTTCTTTGTCTCAGGATGGATTTCGTAGCGCCATCCTTCTCTTTTTATAATTTTTTGATCTTCAATAACTTTTGGAAAAAAAACGGAATCCATGTAAACAGAAAGGAGATTGTCAAAATCTTTTGGATCACGAGTGATAAATGGATAATAGGTGCTCACACTACCTGTCATGGCGTTGACAAAACTGGCTACTGAAGATCTGGCTACATTAAAGAAATTTGATTTGGAGGGATACATTCTGGATCCCGCTAAAACCGCATGCTCAAAAATATGGAATAGACCGGTATCATCATAGGGTGGAGTTCTAAAAGCAACCATAAAGCTTTGAGCCTGGTCTTTATTTTTAATAAGGACGAGCCTGGCTCCTGATTTTTTATGAATGAGTTGTGTTACCTCTCCGTTCAGTATTTTTGATTTAAAACTTTCTAACATTTTATAAGAAGGGTTATCGACATGTTTGGGGGTGCAACTCATTAAAAGTCCTGCTGAAATAGGAATGAGAATAGATTTTTTCATATTGATATATTTCCCTTTTTATTCTGGAATGACATCATTCTAAACTTAAGATCGTCATTCTGAACTTGATTCAGAGTCCGTTTACACTCTTTGAATTAAACAACAATTATTATTTCTTAATACCATTTTACTTTTTAGTCCAGTAATAAATGCTTTGTTAGTTAAGAAATAAAATTTTTAGATATGTCAGACCGATGTGGGTGTTGCTACCTTAGTAAATTTTTCCTTTTGGAGTGTGGAAAGGTTGTTAAAACACTTTTTGTTGTGTATAATATAAGTAAATAAAATCTCTGTTAGCGGATAAAAATTTTGTTAGAGTTGAAGTGAAAGCTGTTATTTGTGTAATGCAAATACCGGACCTTAGGTTGGGAATTCCCTTATTTTCCATTAAAAATATAGTAAGATAATAAAATGAATCTTTTTAAATATTTTATTATCTTGCTTGTATTTAGTTCTGTTTTTTATTTCTCTTTGGAAAATAAAAAATCTTTTGCTAATCAAAACCTTTCTTCGTCCAATACTTCTTTAAAACCAGCTGTTAAAGCGAAAAATAATCTGGACTTTTATACGCGGGATTTAATAAAAGCCGGTAAAAATGTAACTCGTGGTAACTATGAAAATATAATTTATCAAAAAGTGTGTCCTTATATGAGTCGATTAAAATCCTTTGAAACAAAAGGGCAGGTTGATAAGAAAAAGAGGAAGAGATTTTTAGAAGTGGTAGTAGGGCTTTATGATCAGGCACTTAATTTGTCTTCTGAATACTATTTGATGTCTTGTATCTATAATTACTATGGTTCTTCTGCTCCTGGTGAATTGATGAACATTGGTAAAAAGGTGCTATCTGATAAGAATCAACGGGAAATGAGGAATTTACTAAAATTGTATGAGACAGAGGATAGGGAGGGAAATGGAGATGATCCAAAAGGCTTTACTTATTCTACAGACAATCGATCAAAAACATCTTTATTGTTGCCTCTGGAGGATTACGAGCAGTTATCTAAACAGGCGCAATTAACTTATATTCAAAAAACGAAAAGTTATTATCTGGATTTTGAAAAAGAGGTTATTGAGAGTTTACCTGTTCAACCGGAGAGTGTAGTTCAATTTCCTATACTTAACTTTCTTATTATACCTGCTGTTGCTAATGAATTTAAAGGAAAGTGTCTAATAGGAGGGGTGATACGTAAAACAGTGTACTCCAAAAGACTGAAAAGACAAGCTTGTCCTATCTTTGGTAGAGCTTGTAATGGAAGCACGGACAATTTTCAATGTGGAGGTGTTTTTAATAATAAATGTATTAGTATTAACCCCGTAAAGTCTATTTCTCAAAGATGTTATGAGGCGGCTAAAGATGAACCGGTAAATAGTGAACAGTATGAAGAGTATAGAGGATCTGTTGAGAGTATTTTAAATCAGTATTGTGTAGGAAAGCGGAAACGGTATGCCGGTTGTCGCCATTTTAGAAAGAGAATGGAAGATATAAATAAAGAAACTCAAGAGGATATTCAATTGCCGTTTCTTGTTCCTAGAAGAAGACCACCTGGAATAGAACGGCAAGCTACCCCTGACACTGGAACAGAAGCAACTGCTCCTTGTACAGATTGCCATGAATCGAATTCAGGTGTAGCTAGAGAAGTGGAGGGGCTAAATCGGATTGTTGGTGAAAGCTCAGGAAATACAGAAGAGCTTGTAGATTACTTTTCAAATAATATTTTTGAAAACTCCAAATGTAATTGCACGGGAAATGATGGTTGTACAAAAGGTTGTCAGCACAGTCGTCATCTGGATCGAACAGAATCACCACCTGTTAATAGATGTAGGGGACAAAAACCTATGGGCTTATCCAAAGCTAAATGTGCGAGACATGTTACGGGAGCAATTATGAAAACGGTCCATCATTTTTTAGGAAGGTACTGTGAGGGTATTGATAAAATATCTGAGAACAGAAATGATTATGCTCAATGTGTGGAGGACTTTGATAGTAATCAAGAAAAAAATATTTGTGAGCATGGGATTATTTTTCCTTCCGCTTTATGTGCTCTTAACTTAGACGGACAAAGTGCTGATGCTTATAACAACATTGGTAATAGAGGGGTGAGAAATAAGTGTAAAGCCTGGAATGGACATAATGAAGCATTACTATCCATCAATATAAAACAGGATGATGGTACTCTTAAACGGGTTCCTCTGTTTAAAAAAATGTCTCCTGATAAATTGGGACAATTTCAAAGTGACACCAGTCAAATACCACCAGGTTCTATTGTTGTGTCAAAATCCCCAAGTAGACATGGACATGTAGAGATTAAAACGAATAGAAATGAGTGTGGTCCTGGTAATAATCAGGCTTGTTTTTGTAGTGATTATTGTAGAGACAGACAGGCATATGATGAAACTTTTAATGTACAAGCTGTATTCCAATGGAATCCGGAGATTGTAAAATATATAAAAGAAAATGATTAATTCAAAAGATTTCAGTTTCTTAAGCCATAAATTTTTATATTCATTCCCTGTTTTATATAAAATGTGTCGACAGATTAAATAAAAAATTTGATTATTGGATAATGGCTTTTCTTCGTATGTTGGTATTTTTTATTTTTTCCTATGTTACATTAATTGGAGTAGCTTATGTTTTGCAAAGGAAATTAATTTACTTTCCTTTGAAAACACGCCCCTCTTTGAAGAATTTAGAAGAAATTTATACTGAGGTCCATGTTCAAACTAAGGATCAACTGGAGTTGACTCATTGGTACGCCAGGCGGGGCCAGCCTTACATAGTTGTTTTTCATGGTAATGGAGGCAATATTGAAGGACGTGGTTATAGGTTTAAGTTTTTAGTGGATCAGGGTTATTCTGTTTTGTTAGCCAGCTATCGGGGATATGGAGATAATCCCGGCCAGCCAACGGAGAAGGATTTGATTTCTGATTCCGCTTTGGTATTGGAATGGTTATTTAAAAAAGAGGGAATATCTTCAAAAGAGGTTGTTCTTTTTGGAGAGTCTTTGGGTTCCGGGGTGGCTATAGCTTTGGCTGCTCAGTATCCGGTTAAAGCTCTCATTTTTGACGGAGCCTTTTCTTCCGCTTCTGATGTGGGACAGTCAGCTTATCCTTTTTTACCTGTTCAGTGGCTGATGAAAGACAGATGGGATTCTGAGTCCCGTATTCAAAAAGTAAAATCTCCTCTTTTGTTTATTCATTCAAAAAAAGATTCCATAGTGCCTTTTCGTTTTGCTCATAAGTTGTTTCAAGTTGCGAATGAGCCTAAGAAACATATATGGTTGGAGGATTCAGGCCATAATACCAATTTAGAGATAGAATCTGTCAGAAAATCCATTATTGATTTTCTTCAGTCCAAAGGTGAGTAACGAACTGAAATAATTTAAACTTCTTTAAGAATTAAAGAAGAAAATAAGGGTGCACAATCCCGGAAACATCGATGGGCTTTTCTCTGCCCATTCTTTAATGAGGGCTAAATTGTTACGAGCTTCAGATAAATTTGGATTCAATTTAAGAGCTGTTATATAATCTTTTACTGCTTCTTCGTATTGTTCTATTTTTAAGTACGCATTTCCTCGATTATTATGAAACTCAGGAACAGCTGGGTTTGATATAGCAGCATTCAGTTCGATAGCTTTTGTATAATCTACTATTGCTTTATCAAATTCTCCGAGTGCTGCATAAGAGATTCCTCTGTTATAGTGACTAAGTGGATTAGAAGGTTTTAATGTGATAGCTTTTGTGTAATCTTTTACGGCGTCATCATGTTTTCCCATGGCCGCTTGAGCCAGTCCTCGATTATTATAGGTTTCATAAAAATCAGAATCTAGTAGAATGGCACTGGTGTAATCTCTAACAGCTTCTTCATTTCTGCCAAGGGCGAGATAGGCATTCCCCCGATTATGATAAGCTTCAAAAACAGTGGGATCTGAATGCAGCACTAAATTATAATACTGTATAGCTTCCTGGTAATTACCTATGGAAAAATAAAAATTTCCGGTGCTATTATAATCTTTGACTTTACCTAGTAGTGGTAAAGCCATGGAATCAAATGATATAAAAAAGCCGGCCAATAACAATAGTAAATGCATGGGAAACTCTTTCTAATTTCCAAATATCTATCATACAGCACTTTTGTTATTGACTTTTTACATAGTGGGTCACGAATATAAAATAGAGGACATAATGAAATTTTATTTCCTTTTTTTCAGTCTTTTGTTTCTGGGTGTTTCGTTTCAGGCCGGTGGTTCTTCCGGTTATGTGGATGTGAAGCTTCGGGATCTTAAAAATATTCACTCCGGGACAACTCAGGAACCTTTTTTTGTTATTTCCAATTCTCAAAAAGGTGTGGGGTTTGGTAGAGCCTATGGTATTCACTCTCCCAGGATTATTGAGTTGAATAGATTGATGGTGCCTGTGTCCCTTTATGGTCGGCACTGTAGTGCAAGTTACAAAAAGACACCGGAACCTTTTCCTCCTGTAAAAATTCATGAGGTGCTGCCTGCTGGTACTGTTTTAACTGTGGTAAGTTTTTTTACAACTATAAAGGATGTCAGTTGGTTTAGGCGTCAGGTGTTTAAGATAATCCATAACATCGGATTGGCAAGACATTTTCCAGGCAGAGGGGGGCCGATGACATACTATATTGCCAGAGATCCAAAAGGAGATGAGGTGGCTTTATCTAGTAGTGTTTTTCCTTACCCAAATTGGCCTCGCGTCAGGGGATTAGGTGAAGAGGAAACTATAAAAGTCCTTGCAGAATTTAAAAACAACAGTCAAAAATATCAAAGGGTTTTATTGATTTTTGAAACTCATGATGAATATTGGACAAAGTGTAGTTATGCTGGAATTAGAAAAGAAGACACTTCTCATGATCCTTTGATTGCTCTAAATGAAATGAAGAAGATGGAGGACATTCATGATTTTCAAAATGTCACTTGGGATGGACAGAGAATGGAAGTGACTGTGGATTATCTGGCTTTGGCTTATTTGATCTATCGCAGTCACAAGTTGCGAATTAAAGGTATTATTTTTTTGGCAGACGATGTTTCTGAGTAAAGCGTTTTTCCCCATATTTCCCCCTTGGTGATCAGG
>JANQSP010000040.1 GCA_028283955.1 Bdellovibrionales bacterium | reverse complement strand
GCAGGGTGGGAATAGTCGGCAGCTAAAAAAGTATCGTGAAAGTCCAGTTCCCGTACAGCCGTTCCGTTAGCCCAGGCACACCAGTTGGCGGAAAATTTTTGATTGTTGGAGCATCCAAAAATCAAAGCTCCGTTAGAATGAGGATGAGCCATGGCCTGATCCCGGGCATGTTGAACCGGTTTTCTATTCAAACTGGCTACAGCTACGGCCGCGTTATCAATAATACGATTGATAACCATATCGCAAACCTCTTTCGAAACAGGAGCGGGGTCCAAAGCACATTCCGCCAGCTTCCAGGCCAGTTGGTTTTCTTTTTTTAAATGGTTTTTTGAGGGGTGCACTCGCACAATATGTGTTTTCATATAATAAAAAAATATAATCCCTCAAGGTAAAAGTCACCTCAAAAGTTCAGACATGTGTTTTGCCACAGAGCCGACGTCCCGTCGCTCTGTGATCAAAGCCGAACTCATTTTGAGATGACTTTTACCTCAAGGGATATTGCTATTTTATGTAAATGATGTCATGAGTGACAGAGTCATTGTAGGTGTTTTTGTAAAAAGGCCTCCATAAGATAATGAAACTCTATTCTGTTTTCCTCGTTTCTAAAACCATGACCTTCGTTTTCTTTAACCAGATAAGGCACTTCCACTCCCCTTTTCTCCAGGGCTGCCACTATTTGGTCGGATTCCGCTTTTTTTACTCTGGGGTCTTTAGCTCCCTGAACAACAAATAAAGGAGCTTTAATCTTATCAGCGTGAAAGACCGGGGAAATTTCTTTTAAAAGGTCTTTGTCTTTTTCCGGATGGCCGGCCTCCTCATACATTTGTTCCAATAGGGGTTTCCAATAAGGGGGGATAGATGCCAGAAGGGTAAAAAGATTGGACACACCCACATAGTCTATTCCGCAGACATAAAGATCAGGAGTAAAAGCCAAGCCTGCCAAAACCACATAACCGCCATAGCTGCCTCCATAAATAGCCACTTTGTCTTTATCAGCAATGCCCTGTTCAATAAGATAATGAACACCGTCTGTGACATCATCCTGCATTTTTTTACCCCATTGTTTAAAACCGGCCGTCCAAAATTTTTTGCCGTAACCGGTCGAACCGCGAAAATTCATTTGAAGTACGGCATAACCCCGATTGGCCAGAAACTGCACTGTCGGGTTATATATCCATATATCTCTTGACCAGGGGCCTCCATGGGGATGAATGACAACAGGGAGGTTTTCTTTTTTGCCTTTCGGTAAGGTTAAATACCCGTGAATATTAAAACCGTCTCTTGATAAATATTTTATAGGCTTTATTTCCACAAGGTCGTCCTCTTTAAGCCATGGGCGGGCATCGGCCATTTTTTCCAGTTTTTTGTTTTTTACATCGTAAAGGTAATAAGACCCCGCGTTTCGATCACTGTAACTGACAACCACACATAGGTTTTCCTCCCGATCCCATGAGGTGATACTGATTTCTTTTTTCGGTACTTTTAACTGGAGGTCCTGAAGAATATTTTTATATTCTGAATCAAAGAAATGATACTCCATTTTCCATGTAATATAGTGGGCTGCTAATAAAGTTTTTCTTTTTTTTGAATAGACCAGCCCTGATACATCCACTTCCGGATGAGAAAATAAAGTGGATAGTATTTTTTTTTCTGTGGGATCAAAAAGTTCGATAGCGGTTTTATCTTTTTCAAGATCGGAAAGAACAAAAATATTTTTGTTATCAAAATCAAACATAATCGGGTTGCAGGTATTTTTAAAATCCGTTGTCATCACTTTTTGAAACCCCTCCTCCTCTTTATCCCGGTAGTAAATAGAGGTATCCGTTCCTTCAGTGGAAAAAGCGACTCGTAACTGTCCTTTATGATCTGTGAGCCAGCTCATAAAAGAACCCGGGTTTTTAGCTATCATTTTTATGTCACCGGTTTTTATATTCAGTCGGTAAGCATCAAAGGCGGATTTTTCCCTTTGATTTGTTCCCACCAGAATATAATCATCCGAGATGTTATCCAGATAATCAATGATTCCCACTCTTGTGTTTTCAAAGGGGGTTAAATCTTTTTCATCTTCCCCTGTAACAGAAACACGAAAGACATGGAAATTTTCATCTCCTCCAAAATCTCTGATGAATATAAGGGTTTCGTTTTCTTTCCATCCAAAATCTATAATATCTCTTGTGGTTTGGTTGGTGACCCGTTTTTCCGGCTGTGAACCATCTGTTTTTCGAACATAAATATTCATTCTCTTTTGAAAGGGTTTTAAATAAGCAAGATATTTGCCGTTGGGGGATATTTTAAAACCGGATATCTCGCTGTTTTTGAAAAAATTCTCCAGAGGGATAAAACTTTCTTTTTTAACAGAACTTTTCATATACTCCCTTAATTTTAAAAGAGCAGTGTTTTCTACAGAATTGTTTTTAATCTCCATCTTTCCTCCGCTGTGATTTTCTTTTTATAAAATAGATACTAAAAAGTAAAATATAATATAAAAGGATAGAGGTGTTTAATTTTCCTGTAAATCTATTAGTGTTTTAAGAGAAGGGACCCCTTTTTTGTATTCCAGGCTCATGTTTTCCGGTTTCGTCTGAGTGGCTCGCGCTATATCCTCTTTACAGTAGTTAAATAAATCCATCTCCTCTTTATTGCTAACCTGGACTTTTAAGCTCTTTATAGGTGTGGAGAGACTTTTTTTCTGTGTGGCTTTATAGTTTCTAATTTGCTCAAGTAAACTAAAAGAGAAATTCATTAAATTATTTGAATTATAAAGAAAATTTTCTTTGTTTTTGTTTAACAAAGACAAAGCCGATTCTGATAAAGCCCATGAGGAGGTATGGACAGAATGGTTTTTATTAACCGATTCATTGTTTGCCCCTTTTTGGCCATATCTTTGAGACCATATATGTTCTGTTATATAAGGTATATAAGGGGCTAACAGTTTAGTGAATAAATACAAGCTCAGGTCCAGGGAGCAGACAGCTGACTCAGCGGCTTTTATATCTTTAGGAATTAGGCTCTTCTCTGCTGAACCTGCCCTAATTAAAAGCTTTTCAAAATGAGTGAACTGATAAGCCCGGCCTTTTACCAACTCCAAATAATCATCACAGAAAAGCCAAAAGCTTTTTTCAATAACATCCAAAGCCTGAGAGTAATGAAAATCTTTTAAATATGCACCAGCCTGTTGATAGGTATTTAATAAGTATATAAGCCAGGCCTGGTCTATTTCAGTGGCAATAGGGGTGAGGGATTTTGTAAACCCCGGGAAAACGGAGTCAGATTCTTTATTTTGATATTTTGTAAAGAAAGAATTTTTGCCCTTTATCTGAATTTGCGCAAACTTAAAAGCGTTATTTAGTTTTACAGTGAGTCTTTTTCCGGTTTTGAACATGTTTTCATCATAAACCGTGTCCATACCCAGGCGGGCCTTTCCCGCCCAATAGCGAATAGCATCCGCGGAATATTCCTCTATCAGTTCTTCAGGTGAAGTAACACTTCCTCCTTTGGATTTGCTCATTTTCAGTCGTTCCGGATTCATCACCCAGCCACTAATGGCGATATGGTTCCAGGGAATCTTTTTTTCGTGAAAAAAAGATTTTACAATGGTGTAAAAAGCCCAGGTTCGGATGATCTCATGAGCCTGGGGCCGCAGGTCAGCGGGGAAAAGTTTTTTATGTCTGTTTTCATCTTTACCCCAATGGCTGCTTATTTGAGGTGTAAGGGAGGAAGTGGCCCAGGTATCCATCACCGCTGTGTCAGCAATAAAGCCGTTTGCTTTTCCTCTTTTATCTTCTGTATAGTGTTTTAACTTGGGGTCCCCCCCGTCCGCCGGAGCGGAAGACATAGGATCTATGTTTAGGGCAGATGTGTACCGTAATGCCTGGCTATCTTCTGTATTTCTTATTTCAGTCCGGAGTTGATTATTGATGTTTTCAAATGATTTTTCTCTATTATGGTTTGTAGGTAAAATAGGGTTATTATAGTCAACTGTCTTGTTTTCATCCAAAGGGTACCAAACGGGAAAGGGAACGCCAAAAAATCTTTGTCTGGAAATACACCAATCCTGATTTAAACCCTCCACCCATTGTTCATACCTTTTTAACATGGAGGGGGGATGCCACTTTACTTTCCTCCCCTCCTCTAACAATTCTTTTTTATATTCCAGAATTTTTATATACCATTGGCGAGTGGGTATCAGCTCCAAAGGGAAGTCCCCTTTTTCATAAAATTTAATAAACTGTTCTTTGGGTTTCGGTTCCGATACCAGATATTTTTTTTCGGCCAGTATTTCCGCTATTTTTTTTCGGGCCTGTTTAACACGAAGCCCTTTTAATTCTGCATAATATTTATTGGCCTGCTCCGCTTGCATACTGAAGAATATATCTGGATTATGAGCGGATATTTCTTCGTCGGGTTTGGAACTCTTTTGTTCAAAAAGAACCGGTTTTATAAAACCCTCAGGACTAATAATTTGCTTGAGCGGTAATTTTTGTTTTTCCCAAAAGCGCACGTCCTCCATATCTCCAAAAGTACATATCATTAAAATTCCTGTTCCCTTTTCAGGGTCTGCATGAGGGGAAGGCAAGATGGGAACCGGAGCGGAAAACAAGGGAGTGATGGCTTTCTTATGGAAGAATTTTTTATATCGTTTATCTTCGGGATGAGCGGCGACAGCCACACAGGCCGGCAACAGTTCCGGACGAGTGGTGGAAATAATAAACTCCCCTTCTCCCTGAATCTGAAACTTAATATCATAATAAAAACCTTCTTTTTTTCTATCCTCAATATCCGCCTGGGCTACGGCTGTTTTAAACTGAGTGTCCCAAAACACAGGAGTGTGACGGTTTTCCACAAAACCTTTTTTATATAAATCAATAAAGGATTGTTGGGAGATGAATTGAGAATGTGGAGATATGGTTTCATAAGTTTGGCTCCAATCTATGGAAAGACCCAGACTGCGCCAGAGCCGCTCATATTTTTTTTGATCTTCCTGAGTTTGTTTTGAACAAATGCGTATAAACATTTTTCTTGAAACAGGTAAGATTTCTTTTAGCTTATCCATTTCTTTTCTTTGTAATAGCTTCTCAAAGGGGAGAGATTCCTTATTGGAAATAGTAGGGTCACAGGTGATTTTATACAGATTTTGTACCCTTCTCTCTGTAGGAAGGCCATTGTTATCCCAACCCATAGGATAAAATACATTTTTCCCCTTCATACGTTGAAAACGAGCCAGAATGTCCGTTTGTGTGTAACTAAATACATGGCCTATATGTAGAGCTCCGGAAATGGTGGGGGGAGGCGTGTCGATCACAAAAGTGTTTTCCTCTTCCGGATTATAGGAGTAAGTTTTTTCTTTTTCCCATTTTTCCTGATAATCAATCTCATCAAATATTTTTTTGCCCATATTTTTACTTAGGGCAGATTCTTTCTTTATGTCAACAGTTCATTTGTAGAGTTTAGTCAGAGTGTCGTCATTCCAGTAGAGTATTGTCATTCCGGTAGAGTGTCGTCATTCCGGCCCCCCGCCTCCGCGCGGGCAGGCTTTGATCCGGAATCCAAAGCATGTGTATTATTGTTTTTTATTCCGCAGACGCGACTGGAGTTTCTGATGCTTCTGGCTCCATTGTTTTTGCCGTTGTTTGTCTTTCTTTACACCATTCAATGGTTTCAAAATACATTTTAGCTAAGGTTTTAAGACATTCAGCGCCATGATCTGTAACGGAAAAGGCTTCCGTGTTTCCAGAGTGCTGGTGATCCATAGAAGCTATAGAAATGCAGTTATTTATATTACTATACATGGATAAAACACCTCCCGCTAAACAGAAGTTGTATTGTTTTTCTTCTTCTTCTGTTAATTCTACTGTTGTTTCAGTTCCCTTATTTTCTTCTCCAAAAGAGTATAAAGGGAACCAGGCTCCAAGCATAATAAAAACAGTCAACAATAATTTCATAGTCTGTCTCCCTTAATTAATATTTAATGGCTCTTGCTTACTGTTATTGGTTTTAGTTTTAAATAAAATTTTAATTATTTCTTATCAAAAATAGCGGTTTTTTTCAAATACATAAATATCTTAAAACTTGAAATCTCTTTAAAAATAGTTATTTATTCAAAATGATTTATAAACGGATGAAATAATTTCATGGATCGTAGAGTTGTTTTATAAAAAAAATAGTGTCTATAAAACTGCTTTATAGCCAGTTGGTATAAACCGATTTGCAGTCCGGATTTTCATCGAACAGGATAAGTAGGTTTTGTATATCTTTTGCTTTTTCATTGTCTAACTTTATTGTGTCTTTAGCTTTATAAGCCAGTTCCGCTTTTGTTACTGTCCACCCTTCTTTCAAAAGATTTTCTCTGAGAAGTGAGAGTTCTTCCGGCTTGCTATAGAATAGATAGGAGTCTTCTTTTTTTTCCATGTCTTCCGCTCCGGCTTCAATGGCTTCTTCCTCTGCGTTTTCGTCATTGTCTTTTGTGGCTTCCACTAAAGATACTTTCTCAAACATCCACACGACAGAACCGCTTTCCCCCATATTTCCTTTGTGTTTTTTAAACAAATGACGAATTTCTGATACGGTGCGGGTGCGGTTATCTGTTAAACACACTACAATGATAGCTACACCATGCGGGCCAAATCCTTCATAGATAACTTCTTCAATTTGGTCTTCCGGCGTTTGACCACTGCCCTTTGCTATGGCTCTGTCTATGGTGTCTTTCGGTAGGGAATGAGAGCGGGCTGTCTCCAAAGCCAATTTTAAGCGATGGTTATTTTCAGGATGAGGACCGGCCAAACGAACGGCCACTTGAATCTCACGAGAGAGCCTGGTGAACAAAGCCCCTTTTTTATTTGCCTGTGCCAGCTTGCTCGCTGTCTTCCATTGTTTGCCCATACTTTCTTGTAACAAAAAGAGGAGATTGATTCACTATAAAAAATTAGACAGCTTTACTGTCTTTTGGTTCAATCGTCATTTTAAGCCCCATAGTATCCAAGATGCTCCTTAAAGTATTAAGCTTTGGATTAACAGAACCGGATAATGTTTTATATAAACTTTCTCTTCCTACTTTGGCTTTTTTAGATATCTCTTTAATTCCATAAGCTCTTGCTACATCTCTTAAAGCTAAGAGAAATGTCTCTTCTGCATGCTCACTATCATCTTCAATATGGACAGTCAAATAAGCAGCAGCCTCAACAGGATCTTTTAATGACTCAATGAGAGAGTCTTCATATTTTTGTGTTTTCTTTTTCATTTTTACCTTCTATTTTTAATTTAATTCTATTTACTATTATACATTTTCCAATATTTTTGAGCCTTTTCTATATCCCTTTTTTGTGAATCTTTTTTACCTCCCCAAAGAAGAATAACTATTTTTTCTTTTTGTTTTCCAAAATACACCCTATATCCAGGACCAAAAAATATTCTTATTTCAAATAAACCATCTCCTAATGAACGAGAATCTGAAAAGTAACCTAATCGCAATAAATTGATC
>JANQSP010000030.1 GCA_028283955.1 Bdellovibrionales bacterium | reverse complement strand
AGAAAGAAGAGCGGAAGAGGAAAGAATAGCCGCAGAGGAGAAGTGGCTGGAAGACTCTATAAGAGAGGAAGAAAGACAAATAGCGGCGGAAAGAAGAAGAAGAACAGAGGAGGGAAGGGAAATAGAACAGCAAAAAGTAAGAGAAGAAGCCCGGAAGAAAATGGAAGAGGCAAAAAATGATTTAATATCTCAAATTGCCTATACACTGGCTACAGTGATAATGCAAAAAGCAATGGTAAATGGAATGATTGAGCATTTAGCAATCGGAGGCCTTCGTCATTCCGACCCTGTTGTACGAAATGTGCATACACGATCTTCCAGTATCACCGTCTTTCAAAAAGATTTTGAAGAGAGATTTGAAGAAAGAGCGCGGGAAATAATTATGGATATAGTTAAAACAGAACGGGAACAATCTATGGACAAAATGGAAGAAGAAGTGGAAGTAATGGAAAATGAACTAAAAGTGAAATTAAGAAATGACATCTATGAATTACCAATAAGAGAAATGAGAAGAATCTTAAGAAAAGCGAAAAATCATTCAATAAAGTTTGAAGACATGAGAATGCAATTAATACAATTTAGAACCGAACAAGGGGAGCTATATCCACAGAATTCCTTTGGACTAAACAACATAAGCCCCATATCAGACTCCACTACAAATAACCTATTGACAGAAGGTTTTATTCAGGCAGCTCAACCTAAACAATAATTTAATATATATTTTTTTTGTTTAAGTAAGAAAATCTTTTTCTTCCATCCACTTTTCACTTAAGAATTTGCTCATATAGTTCCTGATACCGTCAGGAAGAACAGCCACACAGTTTTGTCCTTTTTTAAGTCGGGAAGCTGTTTTAAGAAGAGCAGCCATTATAGACCCGCTGGAGCCTCCACAAAGCAAACCTTCCTCTAAAATCAATCTTCGTGCCATTTGAAAAGACTCTCTATCCTCCGTTTTCACCCACTTTGTGACTTGAGAACGATCCAAAACTTTGGGAATAAAATCATAACCTATCCCTTCCACTTCATAAGGGTGAACAGGAGCTTCACCGGCCAAAATAGAACCCACAGGGTCCACACCTATAATTTTACATTCCGGGCACACTTCTTTTATTTTTCTGGAAAGACCGGTTAAGGTTCCGCCCGTACCGGCTCCCGCCACTATCATATCCACTTGTTGGCCTAAGTCATCCAAAATTTCCACCGCTGTTCCCTCGTAATGAGCGGCGATGTTGTTGGGATTGGCATATTGATCCAACATAAAAGCTCTTGGCAACTCCTCCACGAGTCGACGAGCCAAACTAATATGACTATCCTTATGATCCCAGGCCACTTCTGTCGGAGTACGACGAATTTCCGCCCCCAAGGCTTTTAAAGTGGCCTCTTTTTCCTGGCTCATTTTTTCCGGCATAACAATAATGACCTTATAACCTAACACGGCTCCGGCTAAAGCAATCCCTATCCCTGTATTTCCACTGGTTGGTTCAATAAGGGTATCTCCTTTTTTAATAAGACCCGCTTCTTCCGCTTTACGAATCATATTATAAGCTATTCGATCTTTAACAGAACCACCTGGATTAAAAAACTCACACTTGGCATAAACCGTGCAGTCCAATTGTGCACTGATTTTATTTAATTTTACCAGAGGGGTTTTACCGATAGTTTCTAAAATATTATTGTAAATCATGGTAAAAAACTTAACTCCTGTTAATCTTGTTATTCAAGTTCTTTTTTAATTAAGGTAAATGAGGAACGGGGTTAACGGGTTGTTTTTCATATATCAACTCAAAATGCAAATGAGGCGAAGAGGAGCGCCCCGTACTTCCCACTTCCCCTATTTTTTCCTTTTTTTCCACAAGACGTCCGGTTTTGACAAGAATTTTACTTAAGTGCGCGTATAGACTGGCCCAGTTATATTCATGCTCAATAATAATCACTTTACCATAACCGGAAAACTGATTTCCCGCATAAATCACTTTTCCTTTAGCCGTAGAAAAGACGGACTCACCTGTGCGTTTTGGAAAATCAATACCTTCATGATAAACAGAAAACTTTCTCGACAAATTATGAGGTTCTTTAACCGGCCATGTAAAATCCGGTTTATTTTCCCTATGCACACAGGAAGTAAAAAGAAAGACAATAGCAAATACCGACAGGCCTGCAAAGCTCGTCACTTTCGCTACTCTTGTCATCCCCGCGAAGGCGGGGATCCAGTAACCCAGATCCTTGTCCGTACGGGAAGGGCATCGTTGCCATCTCTTTTTAAAAAAAGTTAAGCAGGGCAGGGGAATCTTAAACATAGCTCTTTTACCTCATGATTTATTTTTTTTAAGTGATCTTCGTTATCCGGTTTCTCCAAAGCTTTATGAATCCAATCAGCTATTTGTTTCATTTCTTCTGTTTTCATTCCTCTTGTGGTGACCGCAGGAGTGCCTATACGAATGCCACTCGTAACAAAGGGAGAAAGAGTTTCTCCGGGGACGGTGTTTTTATTTACCGTTATTCCCGCTTTTTCCAATACAGCTTCCGCCTTTTTACCGGTAATTTTTTTTCCGGATAGATCAACCAAAACCAAGTGATTATCCGTACCCCCTGTAACAAGAGTAAAATCATTTACTATTAATTGCTTTGCCAAAGCCTGAGCGTTAGAAACAATTTGTTTTGAGTATTCTTTAAATGACTCTTGTAAAGCCTCATGAAAAGCCACTGCTTTAGCCGCAATGATGTGCATAAGAGGGCCCCCCTGAATACCGGGAAAAATAGACTTATTTAATTTTTTACTGTTTTCTTTTGAACAAAGAATGAGCCCCCCCCTGGGGCCTCTTAAAGTCTTGTGCGTGGTGGAAGTGACAAAATCCGCATAAGGAATAGGGGAGGGGTGCACTCCCCCTGCCACCAAACCCGCGAAGTGAGCCATATCCACAAGCAGAACAGCCCCTACACGATCAGCGATCTCTCTAAAAATTTTAAAATCAGGGACACGGGGATAAGCACTGTGGCCGGCAATCAGGATACGCGGTTTTTGTTTTTTAGCCTGTATTTCAATCTGCTCATAATCCAAAAGATCCGTTTCAGGATTAAGTTGATAAAAATCAGACTGAAAAACAAATCCGCTAAAATTCACCGGTGAGCCATGAGTAAGGTGACCTCCATGAGAAAGGTCCATCCCCATAATAGAATCTCCCGCTTTAGCCACGGCAAAATAAACAGCCATATTGGCTTGAGAACCGGAGTGAGCCTGTACATTCGCATGTTCCGCGGAAAATAATTCTTTTGCCCTTTCTATAGCCAAAGATTCACATATATCCACAAATTCGCAACCGCCGTAATACCTTTTCCCCGGATAACCTTCAGCATATTTATTGGTTAAAACAGAACCCTGTGCCTCTAATACAGCAGATGAAACATAGTTTTCAGAAGCAATAAGCTCCAAGCCTTCTTTCTGCCTGACAGCTTCCTGTTCTATAGCTGAGAATACCTCTGTATCCCGTAACTCTTTCTGCATAATGTTCCTTAATCTAAATCTTTTACTCTCTTTAGGTGACGACCTTCAGCAAAAGCTGCATTAATAAAAATTTGAAAAATATGACTAGCCTCTTCAAAAGGAATAAGGCGGGCCCCCAGACAAAGTACATTGGCATTGTTATGTTCTCTGGCCAGAGAAGCACTCTTCTCATTCCAGGCCAGGGCCGCCCGAATACCGGGAAAACGATTGGCTTTTATAGCCATTCCCTGACCACTGCCGCATACCAAAACTCCAAATGGATTATCTTTAGAAGACTCTAAAATATGACGACATAATATCTCCGCCTGTTCGGGGTAATCGCTGCTCTTTTCATCAAACACGCCCAGGTCTTCCCAATTTTGAGCAGGATTACTCTTTATTAAGAACTGTTTAAGTTGAAAGCCGGCATGATCATTGGCAATAAAAACTTTTTTAGTACTTTCCATATTTTTACTTAGGGTAGATTCTTAGTCTTATACCCCTCTTCCGCGAGAATGATATCATGAGTATTTTTTAAATAACAAGCAGGCGTTTGTACCCCCAAAACCGAAGCTGTTATTTAATACAATATTCAACTTTCCCTCTCTTGCTTTGTGAGGGACAAAATCCAGATTATATTCGTTATCAGGGTTATCCAAATTAATAGTGGGTGGTGCCATTTGATGACGAAGACTGAAAATGGAAATGACACTTTCAATCGCTCCGGCCGCCCCTAAAGTATGACCGGTCATGCTTTTTGTACTGCTGACCCAAAGCTTTTGACTATGATCCTTAAAAACAGAGGATATAGCTTTTGCCTCTGCAACATCTCCGGCCGGTGTACTCGTTCCATGGGCATTAATATAATTTACTTCCTCCTTGGCTACTCCAGCGGATTTAAGAGCCTGCTCCATAGCCAGTGAAGCCCCTTTACCCTCCGGTTCCGGAGCGGCAATGTGATGAGCGTCAGAAGAGGCTCCGTAACCAACAAGTTCAGCATAGATAGGAGCATTTCTTTTTTTTGCTCTTTGCTCCTCTTCCAAAACCAAAACAGCAGAGCCTTCACTCAAAATAAAACCGTCTCTGTCCTTATCCCAGGGTCGGGAGGCTTTTTTCGGTTCATCATTTCTTGTTGAAAGGGCGCGCATGGCGTGAAACCCCTGAAAAGCCAAAGCAGAGATAACAGACTCAGCACCCCCGCTTATACAAACATCACAGATACCTTCCCGAATCCACCTGCTCGATTCACCAATAGCATGAGCACCGGAAGCACAGGCGGAAACAGTGGAAAAGTTAGGTCCCTTTAAACCCCACTTAATACTCACTTGCCCTGAAGCGGAATTGGCTATAACAGCCGGAATAAAAAAAGGGGACAGACGTTTAACTTCATTATGCAAGCGTACGGCATTCTCCTCAATGATACGAAGAGAGCCTATACCCACTCCGATCAAAGTACCTGTTCTTTCCCTTAAACCTTCTTCTTTTTCAAAATCCAGGCCGGAAGATTCTATAGCCTGCTTTGCACTCGCCAGAGCCAAATGAATAAAACGTCCTGTTTTTTTTTGCTCTTTCTTTGGAACCCAGTCATCAATAGCAAAGTCAGTAACCTCTCCGGCAATTTTTACATCAAGAGACTCTGTAGGGATAGCCTTAATATGATCAATACCTGAAATGGAGTTTAATATGGAATTCCAATTTTTCTCTATTCCCACTCCAAGAGGACTGACAACTCCCAGACCTGTAACAACAACTTTTCTCATAAATTAAGCTTTTTGATTCTCTTTTATGAAATCAATAGCATCCTGAACAGTCCGGATATTATTCTCTTCCTGGTCCGGTATTTGAACAGAAAAATTGTCTTCAAAGGCCATTACCAATTCCACTACATCCATACTGTCCGCTCCCAAATCATCTACAAAAGAAGCCTCCGGTTTCACTTTATCTTTTTCGACTCCCAATTGATCTACAATAATAGAAGTCACTTTTTCTTCGATACTCATTATTGCCTCCTGTTTTTAATATTCTATCAAAATCGTTTTAATAATATTATTTTTAGTATAATTACTTTTCATTATGCAAGCTTAAAGAACAGGATCATTCTCATCTTTTATTATTTTCTTTTTAAAACCTTAAATAAGCACAATTTATCTAAATGCCAAACCACCATTCACAGAGATGACCTGTCCCGTTATATATTTGGCATTAAGGAGAAAAGCCACTGTCTCAGCTACATCCTGTGGAGTTCCCAGTTTTTTTAAAGGAACTCTATCTGTAATGGCATGCACTTGTTTTTCATTTAATTTTTCTGTCATGTCAGTTTGTATAAATCCGGGAGCGACAGCATTAACCCGAATATTTCTTCCGGCCAACTCATTAGCCATAGAGCGGGTTAAGCCTTCAATACCCGCTTTGCTGGCTACATAATTAGCCTGCCCCGGATTTCCTATTTGAGCCACAACAGAGGAAATATTTATAATACTTCCTTTACGCTCTTTAATCATGTACTTGGCGGCCTCTCTCGAACAATAAAAGCATCCAAATAAATTGGTTGCCAAGACAGAGTGAAAGTCTTCATCTTTCATCCTTAAAAGCAATCCGTCTTTTGTCACTCCCGCATTGTTAACCAAAGCGGAAAGAGAGCCAAAGTGATTCATAAACTTATCAAAAGCCTCTTTAACAGACTTCGACTGAGTCACATTCATTTGCAGTAATAAATGTCCGGAACCCTCCAGTTCCTGAAAAACCCGTTCAGCGGAATCTTTGGAAGAAGAGTAGGTGATAGCCACTCGCGCTCCCAGGGTGGATAAGTATTGTGCAATAGCCGCCCCTATACCCCGACTGGAACCGGTAACCATAATACATTGATCCTTAAATGAAACCATTTTTTACTCCTAAAAATACTAGTAAAAACAGCATTTTAAAAAATATAGCTCAAGCTTTATCATCAGTTTGTCTGTTTTGCAATTCCTGTATATCTTTCAAGGAATGAAAATGAAATACGGATTTTGACGGATCTGTCTTTTTCATTAATCCCGCCAATACCTTTCCTTCTCCCAATTCCAAAAAAGAGCCACAGCCCTGCTCAAACAAATACTGAATGGACTGCACCCATAAAACAGGGGCTTTCACCTGTTCAACCAGATTCCTCTTAATCATCTCCGGTTTCTGCTCAGGTCTGGCTACGGTATTTTGAATAATCATTTTATCCGGATTATCAAATTGTAAAGTTTTTAAAAATGAATCCATCTTTTGACAGGCCGGATTCATAAGGGAGGAATGAAAGGGAGCGGATACTTTTAAAGGAATAAGACGCACTTTTTTTGAAGAAAAGGTGTATTTCTGATAATTTTTTTGAGCCCATTCCAAAGCGGCTTTAACGCCACTTAAAACAGTTTGTTCAGAGCTGTTAAAATTGGCCGCTTCCATAGGTGCATGCCCGCTTTCCTCTTCCACCCATTTACAAAACTTTTTGGCTTCCTCAGGAGAAGGCCCTATAAGAGCGCCCATCCCCCCTTGTCCTGGCGGACAACAGTCACTCATATATAAGCCCCTTTGCCGTACCGCTTTAAGAGCCGCACTAAAAGACAACACACCGGCGGAAACCAAAGCGGAATATTCACCGACAGAATGGCCGGCACAATATTTAATAAAGCTCAGATCCATTTCCTCTTTAAGACAAAGCCAGGCTGCACAGGAAACCAGAACAATAGCGGGTTGAGTATTTTCAGTTAAGGTCAGTTCTTTTTCAGGGCCTTCAAAACAGAGTTTTTTAAAATCAATTTTAAGTTCGTCTGAAGCCTCTTCAAAAAGTCTTCTGGCTGTTTGAAACTGCTCATAATAAAAGCGCCCCATACCTACAGTTTGTGATCCCTGCCCGGGAAATAATACCGCCCACATAATCACACCCCTGCTTGCTCTTCTCCGCAAAGTTCATCATTCCTACGAAGCCCGTCATTCCCGCGAAGACCGTCATTCCCGCGCAGGCGGGAACCAAAAATTAATATCTCAATAATATAGACCCACTTGTCATTCCACCACCCATAGCCACCATGAGGATATCCTGCCCTCTTTTAATTTTACCCTGTTCTACAGCGCGAGCCATAGATAAGGGAATAGAAGCGGAAGAAGTATTACCGGTTTCCTTAATGTCAAAAATGACTTTCTCTTCCGGAAAAGAAGTGGATTTACAAAACTTTTTTAAAATTCTTTCATTAGCCTGATGAGGCACCAGCCAGTCTATTTGATCCGGTGTGCGTCCGGTATCTTTTAAAGCTTTTTCATAAGCATCACACATAATTTGCACTGCCTTTCTAAAGACTTTTTGCCCGTCCATGTGAATGTAGGTGTCTTGTTTTCCCGTATTAAAATCCTTTTTTGCAGCCTGTTTCGCCCCCGGAGACGATATAAATAATAACTCCCCCAAATCCCCATAAGCCTGTAATTCCTGATGATAAACACAACCTTTTTGAGGGTCATCCGTTTGAGATACAACAAAAGCTCCGGCTCCGTCTCCAAACAAAATACAGGTTGTCCGATCCTCATAATTGGTAATATGATGAAGAGTCTCTGTTCCCACCACTAAAATATTTTTATATGTTCCGGACTGAATATATTGGCTGGCAATACTCAACCCATAAACAAAACCACTACAGGCCGCAGAAATATCCAAAGAGGGGACATTGGAGATGCCTAATTTCCTTTGAAGTTCACAGGCCGTATTGGGCATAAGCTGGTCAGGGTAAAGAGTGGCAACCAGGATGAAGTCCAAATCTTCCGGCTTAATTTGACTTTGCTCCAGGGCCTGTAAAGAGGCTTTAAGAGCCATATCACTGGGAAGCTCATCTTCACCGGCAATATGCCTCAGTTCAATACCTGTTCTTTGACGTATCCATTCATCCGAAGTATCCACCATCTTTTCCAAATCCTGATTAGTAAGGACTTTTTCAGGAAGATAATAACCCAATCCACTGATGCGGCAATAATTCATCTATAAAAACTCCATAAAATTATTTTTGAAAGAATCCTATTAATTTCTATAATTTTTTAATAGGGCTTATGTCCTTTCATTGATAAAACGGGAAAAACAGAATTTTAATCTTGAGAGAGAACCACCTGGCGTTTTTTGTACCATCCACAGGAAAGACAAAGGCAATGAGGGCGGGTAACCGCTCCACAGTTGGGGCATCGACTGATGCTTTGTTTTTTGATAGCCGTGTGAGCGCGCCTCATACCCCTGCGCGACCGACTTATTCTACTCTTTGGTGAAGCCATTTTCTACCTCTATATAATGAAATTTCAATTAAACCATAATCAGGCAATAAAGCAAGTACATTTCTTATTCATAAACCTCACAAAATCAAGAAAATTTTTTATATTTCTTTGATTTGATTTTTGTGGCCATTCTTATGATCTATGCCAACCTTTCAATTAGCCCCAATTCCACTTGACACTTGTTGATGACAATCTTTACTTTTTCTCCTTGACATAATGTATCTTATAGGATACAAAAGATAAATGAATACGGAAAGGTGGGAAATATTTGAATATATAAGTGAATCTGGGAATTGTCCTTTTCAAGATTGGTTGGAAGACTTAAAAGATATAAAGGGAAGGGCAATTATTAGGAAAAAGATCAATTTATTGCGATTAGGTTACTTTTCAGATTCTCGTTCATTAGGAGATGGTTTATTTGAAATAAGAATATTT
>JANQSP010000027.1 GCA_028283955.1 Bdellovibrionales bacterium | reverse complement strand
CCCGTAGGGAACGCCACTTTTTCTAACTACTTGATCATAGTGAAAATGATGTGTATAGAATATTATTAAAATTGATTAAAAATAACCCTCTTAAATTATCTTGAACCTAGGTAAATTAACAAATGAGACTAAAACTATGGAAAATAAAAAAGAATTATTTACTCTGGTTGACTTGCTTATCCTTCTCTGGGATAAGCTGCACTTCAGTAAGCTATAGCTCAGAGCTTTTGTCACAAAATACATGGCTTTCCGCTGAAAACGGCCGCTCCTCTTCTCTTTTTAGTTCCTTTAAAAAGGAGGAAATCGAACAATTTGTGCCTTCAGGCCGTGACCCAAAAACCCAAACCCTTGGGGACTATCAGATCACCATTTATTATCCTATTTATTATTCCGATCAGGAAAATCCTGACACTTCCAAAGACAAACCTGCCTCTGTTGTTGTCTCCTATAAAGGAGAAACTCAATTTGTGGGAAAAGGCTATAAGTTCTCACTCATTGAACAACCAAAAACAGAATATGAGCCTTTATTTGTTATCAGGTATTGGTCAGGAACTATGGGTTGCAGTCTTACCGATATCAGTTTTCATCCTGAAAAAAAGCCCTTGGTGGAAAGAAGAACCTCAAGGTCCGTTCCTACAGATACAAATCCTCTTGGTGAACTTTGTAAGAACTTTAAAAAGATGCTTTAAAAGATGCTGTTTTGCCGCTTCCACTCATTTAAAACAGGCAGGATTATTGATATGTCAAAAAAAGTTTCTTAGATTATAATTTCTTTATAGTTGGCCAAGAACTTCGAGTTCTTGTTTTGCAATGGCCGCATTCACTGGAAAAAAACCGGCTCTAATAACACTCTGTTGACCTTCTTTTGAAAAGATATATTTTATAAATTGATCTCTTAAAGGCTCCAGATTTTGATTAGGATTTTTGTTAATATAGACATAGAGGAAACGTGCAATGGGATAATCTCCTGAATAAACACTCTCAACTTCTGGCCAGTAACATTTACCGCCAGTCTTTCGGGAAATCGGAATCGCGAAAACGTCTGCAGTTTTATATCCAATACTTGAGTAGCCAATGGCGAACCTATCGGATGCTACACTTTGCACTACCGCCGAAGAACCGGGTTGTTCTTTAACAGAATCTTTGAAGTCACCTTTATAAAGGGCTGCTTTTTTAAAGTAACCATAAGTGCCAGAAGCTGAATTGCGGCCATACAAGGAAATCGGTTGCCTTGTCCATATGCCCTTGAGGCCAACTTGATCCCAGATATTTATATCAGACATCATACCGCCTTTTCGGGTTTTAGAGAAAATAGCGTCAATCTGTGGTAGGCTCAGGCATTCAAGGGGATTGTCTTTGTTTATGAAAATGGCCAGAGCATCCACGGCAACTCGGATACGGCTTGGCTCGTAACCAAACTTTTTTTCAAAAGCATCTATTTCCTTGGATTTCATAAGACGAGACATTGGGCCAAAACTTGAAGCTCCAGCAATGAGCCCTGGCGGGGCTGTAGAGGATCCTTTGCCCTCTATTTCAATTTTTACATCTGGGTAGAAACTTTGAAACCCTTCTGCCCAAAGCGCCATGAGGTTGTTTAAAGTATCCGAACCCACAGATTTCATATTTCCGGAAACGCCGCTAGTGGCTGTGTAGGCTGGCAGTTTTTCGTCCACCATTAGAGCGAAAGCAGTGGGCTGTGTGACAGTCACAAAACCAATCGCAGCCACAACAATCAAGAACCAAACTTTCAAAAATCTGATGCTTCTTAAAATTAAAAGTAATTTAAAAATCTCATCGTTTATTTTTATTAACATACTTTAATTCTTAGTTGGCAGCTTTTACTCATCCATTTGCTATATTCCACAGAGTTTGTCAAGTATCCTGCCCCCCCCCCATTTCAACTGGATAACTAGGGGAACAAGTCACTCAAATCTACGAGTTTTGAGGCATAGGGATTTATGACATCTAAATAATTGAAAATAATGGATTGTTATTTTTCAACGAGTTGTATAAGCCGAACATAGTTTCCACAGGTATCATCGAATACAGCCAATATTCCATAGTCTGTCAGAGCCGGTTTTTCTTTGAAGACAACTCCAAGCTCACTTAATCTCTTATACTCTTGATCAATGTCGTCAACCGAAAAAACAATACAAGGTATTCCTGTTTCATAGAGTTTTTTCTGGTAGTTACCGGCGATTGGATTGTCATTTGGCTCCAAAAGCAAAGCCGTGCCTTTGGGTTCCTCCGGCGATGCTACAATGGCGAGATTGGCCTCCGGATTATACATTACCTCGACAAAGCCCAGAACCTTTGTGTAAAACTTAAAGGCATTTTGAGGATTGTGTACAAATATGCTGGTCATTTTTATTTTCATTTTAATCTCCCATCCCATCCATTAACAGATAGCTGTCTATTTCAGCTTTTATAATATCCGATTGATAACGATTAAAGTCATAAGGAGAAGTGACCATCAGATTCACATAAGATGATCGCGTAGCGCAATAATCGGAAAAAGAACCGCCATTAAAAATTCCTATTTCTTTGGGATCAAATATATCTGATACGATATGCACAGCCCGTGGCAGTTTGAATTTTTGTACACGGTAAATAACCTGATTTGCAGATGCTGAATTCTCAAATTGCACTTTAACTGATATTTCATCCTCTTTATATACTTGTGATTGAGCCGTTATGAAATACATGCTGGATTCTCTACCTGAATCGACATCACGAGGTAATTTCCTTTCTGTCCAAACAAGATTATCGAGTTCCAAACCATTGAGAGTGACAGAAACCTCTCTGTGATTTTCAATTACTGTATTTCCATAAACATCTCTCATTCCGGTTATTACAATTTTATTGGAATCTGATTCAGCTATAAATTTGAACTCAAGAACTCTTGTCTCCCCAGTTTGTATAGAAATATCTTTAGGATATGTAATTTCAATTTCCGGGGAGCTGTCTTTTAAATAATTTTTCCATGGTACTTTATCCCTATCTTTAAATTGACTCATATTCGGGTTAAACCACATTTCTTCTGAAGTATCGACTGCTGCATAATTACAACCAGAGAATCCTTCGTTTATTGTAGTCAGATACTCGTCCACAAAACCAGCAATGGAATGGCCCAATTCATGAGAAACAATAGCAGGCATCTCCAAGAGTCGATTTTTTGGAATGATCGTTGCAAAAGTTCCATAGCCATTCTGTTCATCCTGGTTTTTTATAACTAATAATTGATCTCCGTTAAGATGAAATAAAATTTCAAGTGCCAGAATACCAACAAAGTCAGATCGAAATGGACTGATAAGTGTTACATTGGTTGGATTAACTTTAGGTTTGAATACTCCAGCCATAAATTTTAAGTGTTGTTTCTTTTCTTTAAAAGGTGTGCTTTTTAAAATAGTATCCATAGCCTTGCTGGTGTGAAATCCGAAATCACTTTCAATAAAATCGTTTTTGTTGATAGGCCAATTGTTCTCATGAGCATATTGTTCTCCCAGTATAATGATATCGTAGGATTTATCATGTTTATTATTGCCGTATAAATCAAATGCTTTGAGATCTATGTCATGTATGGTTGGAAAGGTTGCCTCTATAATAGGCTGAGGTATTTGAAAATAAATATATCTGCTTCTATCGGATACTTCAGCTACATGGATCGAGCCAATGGACTGTAGGTCAATCGATTGGGGTAAGTCCACAACAAATCCGGAAACCCATGTTGATCTTACAGGATTGGCCAAGCCCAAGTCCGGATAAAAACATTTATGTAACACCTCCATTGAAGTAGAATAAACTGTTAATATTGAAAAATTTGTAGACAGTTTTGAACGAGGTTTATGTCCGCATACTTTGTTGTAACTTCTGTTTTTTTTAAATCCGTGAACAGTAACTGATTGAGGAGTTGGAGTTATCTCTCCACTATCTGAGTAGATATTCCCGATAGTGACATATAATCTATTAAAATATTCTGAATTTTGTTCCCATGCAGACTTATGGATAGAGGAATCCGCTGGATCAAAAGCAGTTGAAACCTCCATAGTAAGGAGACCAATAAATAAGGAGGTGAATATTTTAAATTTATTCATAGTTTTTACATTATAAAAGATCAAATTTCATGTCAGTTTTTTTTATGAACAGCCGGAAAATTTTTCACACTTTGTTTTAAGGAACGGGCAATGGATACCTATTAGTCCTGATGAAGCCCTATAAAAGAAAATTTTACTTTTAATTTGCTCTTTTAAAAGCCGTAATGAATATTTATGGGCCAGGAAACAAAACAACTCCATTATACCAAAGAGCAGGAACAAAAGTTTCATCTGCTCCTCAAAGAAGAAACAAAACTTCTGAAGCAATGGATAAAAGAAACAAACCATTTTAAACATTCTTCTCCACTTATATGCGGGTACGAGGCAGAAGGATGGATTATTAAAGAACGAGGACTCCCTTACGCCTGTAGCGATAAGCTTTTAGAAAATATTGATGACCCTAACGTGACACCGGAGCTTTCAAAGTTCAACTTTGAAATAAATGGCAATCCCTTTCCTATAGATAAAGATTTATCCTATCATCTGGAAGAAGATTTCCAGTTTTATTGGAAAAAGTGCTCTAAAGCCGCCTCCCAACAACGGGGAAGAGTTATGTTTATAGGAACTTACCCTGACCTCACACGAATTTCCTTTGGAATGAAGCAAATATATCCAAGAAACAGGTATTATGCCATTAATGAGCGGATTCATTCCCTGAGAGAAGAGCCCGTGCATATCAAGATACAAGGGAAAGACACATTAAATTTGGATACAGGTAGTATTATGCATGAAGCGGAAACCACTTCCTTACAGATTCATTTACAAATAAATTTTTCTGAAGCAAAAGATTTTTATAATGCCTCTTTGATAGCCAGTCCGATTATGAGTGCTTTATGCGCCAACTCCCCTTTTGTTTGCGGTAAAGAACTATGGGACGAATCCCGTATACCTATGTTTGAAAAAGTGATTTCATTGGCAGTGACACACAATGGGCGAAAAGTATCCCGCGTGGGCCTGGGGCATGGTTTTATAAAATGTATATCTGAACTGTTTGACCACAATCTCTTACACCCTGCTTTACTCCCTGAAATAAAAGAGGGAGAAAAAGAAAAATTACAACATCTTTTATTCCACAATGGAACTATCTGGAGATGGAATCGCCCCCTCATTGGTTTTGATAAACAAGGCACTCCTCATGTTCGCATTGAGCATCGGGTTCCCTCAGCCGGTCCCACTATTATTGATATGCAAGCCAATATTTTATTTTTTATCGGTTTGGTCCATCTGATAAAAAAACATATAAACGGAAAAAAGCTTTATATTGATTTCCAAACATTAGAGAAGTTTTTCTATTCCGCCTCTCAATCCGGGCTTTCCGCGGAAATGAAATGGCTGGATGAAAAAGTCTATAAAATAAGCGACCTCATTTCAGAAAAACTTATTGCCCCTGTAAGAGAAGAATTAAACCAATTATCTCTTAATGACCCTAAAACAGATTATTTAATTAACGATGTTATTAAAAACAGAGCCACTTCCTTACAAAACGGCTCCGCCTGGCAAAAATCCTTTATTAAAAGGTTTGGAAAACAGTTCGATAAAATGATAGAAAGTTACTGGGAAAACCAACAACAAAATATTCCGATTTATAAATGGAAAATCTAAAATTATGAACGAAGAATTAAAAATTATACATCATATTCCGGAAGGTTTCCTGGATATAAAACCAAGAGAGATAACAAAACTAATAAGCAGTCCCACTCTCCTTCATCTGAAAGGAGAAAAAGACAAACCTTTTTTTATTTCCATCCTTCTTCATGGAAATGAATATTCAGGACTGATTATTCTACAGGAAATTTTAAAAAAATATTGCGATAAAGCTTTACCCAGAAGCCTTATTATCTTTGTTGCCAACCCAAAAGCCTGCGAAAAAGGGGTTCGTCATTTAAAAGATCAACCTGACTTTAATCGTATATGGAAGGGCGGCTCTTCTTATGAAGACACTTTAATAAAACCGGTTTTGGAGTATGCGAAAAATCAGAACATTCAAGGAGCCATTGATATCCACAACAATACAGGCAGAAACCCTATTTACGCCTGTATCAACGAAAAAAAAGAGGAATGTGTAAAACTGGCTCAAACTTTTTCCAAGAGTATTGTTTACTTTACCCAGCCGGATTCTGTTTTATCTATTGCTCTTTCCCGTATTTGTCCTGCCACTGTTATTGAATGCGGACTCCCCGGTCAAACTCAAGGTATTATTTCCGGAATTAATTGTATTGAAAGCATTTTAGATAAAGAAGAAAAGTGGAAAAAAGACAAAATAAAAACATTTCCTGTTTATCACACCTTTGCAACACTTTACATTGATCCGAATACCGTGATTTCTTTTCACCAACAACCCTTTTTAAAAGAAAATCATTTATGTTTTATCAGTCAGTTTGATGAACTGAATTTTCAACAGCTTAAGGCTGGAACTTTTTTAGGTAAAATAAATGATACAACTCAACTGAAGTTGATCGATAGAAATGGTTCAAATATTTTCAACCAATTTTTCTCTGTTACTGAAAACAACTTAACAGTAAAAAACTCTTTTATCCCGGGAATGTTGACAAAAAACACTCAGATCGCCAAATCGGATTGCTTAGGCTACATCATGGAAAAAGAACTTATTAATTTAACCTGATGTAGTTTATCCAATTTGAGAATAATTTTTCTCACCGGAAAAAGAATACAGATTTTCTGTTTTGATAATTTCTATTTTTTCAGAACTCAGATCCTGCAACAAAGAAATAATATGACTATACTCCAATACATTGTCCTCTTTTATCTTTAAAAAACGACACCGCCAATGATCTGTGCAAAAAGTAGCGGGATTAGGATCAGGATAAACTTTAATTCCTCTATTAGTGATATAAGAAAGCTCCAAAAAATTATTTTCTTTAGTTGCGGCTTCTAATTTTTCAGCCAGTGCTTCCGGATCCCTGTTTTGATCACAAACAAAAATATCAACACCATCCAACACTTTTTCCTGAGAAGAGTAATGCATTTTTGAAATTTGAATCTGAATAGGTTTATGACCTTTTGGTATGGAAGAAAAAGTCAGTTGCTGAGGGGTGGCACCCAGATTTTCAACAACCGCTTTCCCAAAGTCTGTTGTACTTACTTTTTGCTTGCTGGTTTTTTCATTGTAAATATCATAAGTATGTACTCCATCTTCAATTGTTTTTAACCAGGCATTTTGTATCTTCTCAGCCAAAGTGTTTTCTCCCATATGGTTTAGCATCAACAAGGCTGCATTCAATAAGCCACTTGGGTTAGCCATATTCTGTCCCGCCCGCCTTGGAGCCGAGCCATGTATGGCCTCAAACATAGCATGCCGGGCCCCGATATTACCGGAACCTCCGATACCCACCGACCCGGCAATCTGAGCGGATATATCACTTAAAATATCCCCATATAAGTTAGGCAGTAAAACCACATCAAAAGCGGAAGGCTGCGTGGAAAACTTTGCTGCTCCTATATCAATAATCCAATGTTCATTTTCAATCTTAGGATATTCTTTTGCGATTTGATCAAAAATTTTATGAAAAGTACCATCCGTCAGTTTCATAATATTGTCTTTTGTCATGCAGGTTACCTTTTTTCTCCCCATTTGTTTTGCATACTCAAAAGCATAACGAACAATTTTCAGGGAACCCGGAACACTGATTAACTTTAAACACTGAAAAACCTCCTGGGTTTGACGATGCTCAATCCCGGCATATAAGTCTTCCTCGTTTTCACGAATAACCACCACATCTATATCCGGAAACTTGGTATTTACATAAGGGTGCAAAGCCTTAACCGGCCTCACATTGGCAAAAAGACCAAGGCTTTTTCTAATTTTAACATTAAGGCTTTTGAAACCACCACCTTGAGGAGTGGTAATGGGAGCTTTAAGAAAAACTTTATTTTTACTGATAATATGCCAATCTTCCGGCTTGATACCTGATGAATATCCTTGTTTATACAGTTTTTCACCCAGTTCTATAACATCTTCCTGAAAATCCGCTCCCGCTTTACGCAGTATATTCAAAACAACCGTCATAATCTCCGGTCCGATACCATCTCCATAAGCAACAGTGATTCTCTGAGACATGAGCCTTTCCCTTTCAATAAGCTTAGTATGTTCTTAACAAACCTTTTCCAAGGAGTTCATATTACCCAGTTTAAAATTCAATATGCCACTGGATTCCCGCCTGCGCGGGAAGGACGGTCAAAGAAACAGCACCAAACCAGGTTGATATATAGATTCTTTTGATAACTTTTTAAATATCCTTTGTCCAGATTTTGACAAACAATTTATCAAATTATCATTATAAAGAGAATCGTTTAATGATAGCCAAGCGTATAACACCCGCTTTTGTCTCTATATTATAAATACAAGGTCTATTAGGGCCACCCGGTCCACAACTGTTACCACCGGAGTGGTTCACCTGATACAATTGTTCTCTTTTTCATTCTAATCCACTGAGACGATTCTTTTTTACACTTTCAACATGGTTGTACAAATCGAAGTCAAATTCATTCGCTGTTTTTCTTATAGCTGATAAAGTAGCTTCATAAAGCATTTTATCCTTGATTCTTGCTGTCACCGATAAAATACGAAGAGAGTTTAGTAACCCAAATACCCAATTATCAAAAGCCGCATAAGTAAAATAAGATTCAATATACTCTTCAATATCATCAATCAACCTTAGTATGGGAGGAGGGATCAACAGATCTTGAGACTGCATAATCCTATCTACTAATATTAAGTGGGGAAAGTTTCTGCTATTTTCAGACATTTCACTAAATGCAGCTCCTTTAAGAAGGGCCACTTCATCCATCACCCTTTGAAGATGCTGTCTTGATTGTGGATATTCCACTACAACCTGATTGTAGCGCTCCTGTACGACATCCAGATCTTCCATGATATTATGTAATACATATAACTGAATACAAAAATAGCTGCCAAAATTAGTGGCATCACATATACTCTTTAGGACTTTATAACCTTCTTCCAATTCCCCAAGGCCAATATGCACCATAGACAATAAATGAAGGTTGTGATAATAATGCCAATCCTCCTCAGGACTAACCTTATTTTTTTCGGCCCAGGCCAAATGAATCTCATTAGCTTCTTCAAATAGGGATTTTGCCTCGGACCAGCGTCCTACTATGGGAAGAATATGACCCAACATATGCACAGCATGAGCATTATAAGAGGCATTCTTATAAAGAACTTGAGCATACTGCAGGGCTTCCGCTGCTCTTCCTGTATACTCCATAAAATGCAAAAGATAGTGGTTCGCTCCTGTATGATCAGGCTGAATTTCCAACGCTTTTAAGAATTCATCCCTTGCACCTTGGCCACCAGCCATATAAGTTCCTAAAGTCAGAACTTCAACATCATTCGGATGGGCCCGGGAAAGACGCAGATAGGCCCTCATCAAAGATGTAGCATCCTGGTATCTTTCTTCTAAAAACAGGCCTGTCTTCTTTAGAAAAACAGCAACAGCCAAATCATACCACATCTTTTCTTTTTGACCGGCGGAATCTACACATTGCTTTGAAGTGAGCAGGAGTTTCTCAACAAGTGGGGCACTATCCATTGGTGACAGCCTCATGTAACTAAAAATCATTCCGGCTACAGGGTAAAGAGATTGAGGGTCTATTTGATGAGCCATTTTAAATGAACGTAGCGCATCGATGAAATGAAAAACATGAAGATAAGCAACACCTTGATTTACATAGGCATCAAATATCTTATTTTCAGACTGAACCCAAACAATGGAATTATCAGTAAGTTCAATTTCAATATCCTTATTAGCCAGCTCAATCGAAGCACTTCCCAGCTTTTTAACCAGAGCTATTTTTGCATCAAATTCAGACCCCGCCCCTTCATCAATACAGGCAAAAACGGGAATCACTCCAAAACAAATAAAAACAACTAAATATCTCCACATAGATTTAAAACCTCCTGTTATAATTGGAACCAGAGATTAAGTATTTTCAATTTCTCCGGCGTTTTCCTGATTATAGTTAGCACTGTATGAACGGGTAAATTATATCGAGATTGTCGCAACATTTATAAACTGAAATAAAATGACCTGTATAAGAAAAGCTTATCAATTTTATAAAATACAACCTCATTATATCTACCATAAATAAAAAATGAAGATTGAAGTGAATAAAAAGAAAAATATTTCTCAGTGAATTTTTCTCAGGAATGGATGTTTTACACACTTATTTGATCTACAATATGATATTATGTTCATTTTTTTATTAAATATTCTGTCATTTCTAAAAAATAAGAAAAAAATTATTTCCATAAAAATATATGATAGAAGATATAATACATGTTCGTATTAAAAGAAAAAATAGCACTAACCTAATGATGAGATAAAATATCATCCATTACTTCTTCCACACTGACCTTTTCAGTATGAAAATCGCTTACAGAATACTGATTCAAAATTTCCACTGTCACTGATTTAAGTTCTTTTTCCGGAACACGAATTCTCAATTGGGTTTTATCCTGGTTCCAATCGCAATAAAACCGCTCTCTCCACTTTTCCGGAAAATTTGCAATCGCTTCATCAAAATTAAAAACTATCGTTTTTTCTTTACGAAACCCTTCTTTAAAACCCTCTATAGAGCCATCAAATCTTTTCTCCCCTTTTACGATAAGAATAATCTTTTCACAAAGGGCTTCCACATCCGCCATATAATGAGAAGTTAAAACAATCAGTGGCTTTTTTTCTTCATAATAATCTTTTAAAAACTGACGAACATTTTTCTGAGATGCGATATCCAAACCAATAGTGGGTTCATCCAAAAAGATCACTTTGGGTTCATGCAAAAGACAAGCCATAAGCTCCACTTTCATCCTTTCACCTAAAGAGAGCTTCCGTACAGGAACCTGTAATAAGGATTTGATATTTAATCTTTCCCCTAAATCATTAACTCTTCTTTTAAAATCTTTTTCCTCTATCTCATAATATCTTTGAAAAAGAAGAAAAGAGTCCATAGCGGGAATATCCCACCACACTTGTGACTTATTCCCCATAACTAAACTAATATTTCTTTTAAAAGAGTTTTTTCTCTTACTTGGAACCTCTCCCAGTACCTCCACTGTCCCGCGACTGGGTACAATAATTCCCGTAAACATCTTCATCAAAGTGGTTTTACCTGAACCATTAGGGCCCAATAAACCTATCAGACCGTGAGAGTCCAAATTCAAATCAAAGTCTTTAACCGCCTGATTGATATAATATGTTCTTTTAAAAAAAGCCTGAAGAGTCCCTGCCAGGCCGGCTTTTTTTGTATAAATTTTAAAATCTCTTGAAAGCTTTTTACATTCAATCATGTTTTATTTACCTCTTAATCTGATTTAACTGGAAGGGGATTCGTAAAAGTTTAAAGCCTTCGGCCATAACAATATAATAAAAAACCATAACAGCAATACTCCAAAAAACATAGCTACAAGCCAACTCCAATAACTCATATCCAAAATCCAACGAACCGGTATGGAAGTAATAGCCAGAAGCGGAAAAAGCCAAATCCGGGCCGGATTCTTATAAATAAAATCAGGCCAACGACAAATATGTTGCACTTGAAGGCGAAGCTGATTAATCCCCATTCCTTCCACCGTAAAAAAATTCAGCATGGCTATCAAAACTTCTATCCCCAAAAGAAGAAACAAAGATAGAAACAAACAAAGAGGAAGAGATAGCCACACTAAAAGACTTAGTTCAACTTGAATACCAAAATAAATCACCAAAGAATAGGTTAAAAGTACCGTCAAAATCCCTGGAACAGCCACTCTTCTAAAAAGCACGGTAAACAGAGTGGGAAATGGTTTCAAAAGCTGAAAATCCAATGTACCTAAAATAACATCACCACTAAATTCCCAAAAATTAGGAGAGAAAATTAAATAATGAGTTTGATCTACAGCCAAGGCAAAAGACAAAAAAAGAAGAAATTCTATTTCATTCCACATTCCAATATGTTCTATATGATCAAAAATAAAAAAAGAGGTAAAAAAATAAGTCCCAATAAATATAATATTCATTAAAGACTGAAGAATAAAATTAGAACGAAAACTTAATTCTTCGGTTAAACTTGTCTTAAAAAACTCTTTATAAAGTGATATATATTTATAAAGCGATCTTTTCATATTTTAAATCCCTGCACCAGTGTAAAGCTTCAATCCTTTTCTCCACACCAATTGGATACAAACAAATAAAATCAATATCCATATAAATAAAATAAAAAGGGAAAAAACCACATCAATCGATTCTCCCATTAGTATCCTCACTGGAATATAGATAAGATAGGGAAAGGGCGTCCATAATAAGATCTTCGATATTATTTCAGGGTACATATCCAGTGGAACAATAAATCCGGACAAAAAAGCGGAAATAAAACGAATACTGATATTAATACTCCAGGTTTCCTCCAACCAAAAAGCCATAAAACCCACAAGAAGCTGAGCAAAAAACCAAAAAGCACTCACCATAAAAATAAAAACACCGGCTCTAAATAAAATACCAACTGAAGGTATATCAATCCATCCAAAAGTAACAACTACAAAAAAAGAAAAAATACCTATGAAAAACTGAATCAGTTTATCAGAGAAAAACAGACTTAATTGATAATTAAAAAATCCAAAAGGATATAATAAAAAGACGGATATCCTTCCCAAACGAATATCTTCAGAAATATTTCGACTGAAAAAATGAGAGCGAACGAAAAGCTCAAAAATGAGAATCCAAAACTGGTACTCAATCATCTGAGACAGAGTATAACCTTTGATACTTTCAGCAGAGTTAGTAGCATAAATAGAACTCCATAAATTATACTTAATAGCAAAATAAACAAGCACAGGAATAACCATCATAAGAAGAAAGTTGATCTTGTAATTCAGATTTTTGGAAAGAGAAATTTTAAGCGACTGAAGCCATTTGAGATATTCCAATCGAATTGTCATAAAAAAAGATAACATAAGGGCACATTCTAAACATTTTTAAAAAAATTACAAAACTTTTGAAACAACTTCTGATTCGATAAGCACATACCCTCTCAAGTCAAAAGACAGCTCAAAAGCTCAGACATGCGTTTTGCCACAGAGCTGCTTTTAGCCGCTCTGTGCTCAAAGCCGAACTCGTTTTGACCTGCTTTTGCCTTGAGAGGGTACAACTATCAAATAAAACAATTAACAGATCTAATTGTTGTTTAATTTTTTTCTGTGATTTCTTTTTTCCATTCAGCCACGGCATTCATCGTTTCCAAAGGGCTTTTTTCCTGAAGAGGATATTGTTGTATTTCCTTCAATAGTTCCTTAAAAGGCAAGCTTCTTTCTGTATTAGGGGTAGCAAGAGAAGAATCTTCTGTTCTGTCAAAACCTCCTTGAGCAGAAGCAAATAAATTCATTTGCCGCTGATGGGAATACGCGGAAGCCCCTTGCTCTCTTTTCCTTAAAAGAGTTTCCGCTCTCTTCACCACCCCCAAGGGAAAACCAGCCAGACGTGCCACATGGATACCGTAAGACTGAGCCAGAGCCCCCGGCACAAGTGTATATAAAAAATCAATTTGTCCGTTTTTTTCACTCACACTCAAATGGGCATTTCGAATAGAAGGAAGTGTTTTCGACAATTCCGTCAGTTCATGATAGTGAGTGGCAAAAAAGATAATACTTTTTTTCTTTTGAACCAAATACTCCAGTATTGCCTGAGCCAAACTCATACCATCATACGTAGCTGTACCTCTGCCAATTTCGTCCAGAATAACCAGTGAATTCTCGTCCGCCTGCCTCAGAATTTCAACAGACTCTTTCATCTCGACCATAAATGTGGATAATCCCTGAGAGAGAGAATCACTTGCCCCAATACGAGTAAACAATTTTGTAAATATAGGTAATAAAGCCTGTTCCGCGGGAACAAAACTTCCCGCCTGAGCTAAAATTACGCTCAAAGCCACTTGGCGCATCAGAGTACTCTTCCCTGCCATATTAGGCCCGGTTAGAAGCAAACATTCCCCCGCTTTCATACGAATGGTATTGGGAATAAAGTGTGTGTGTTGCTTTTGTTCCACCACCGGATGGCGACTGTTCACCAACACCAACTGATTTTCAGAGGAAAAGCAAGGACGCACATAAGATTGTTCAATAGCCAAATAAGCAAAAGATATATTCAAATCCATCTCACAAATAATACGGGATAAATAAAACAAATCAGAAAGAGCACCCATTATTTTCTTCTTTAAATTCTCAAAGACCTGTAATTCCATTTCTATCCGTTGTGCACGGGACGAAAGAATTTTTGTTTCGATAGATTGCAGCTTTTCAGTCGTGTACCGTTCTGCCTGAGTCAGAGTTTGTTTCCGAATATAATGAGAAGGAACTTTCCGCGAATGAACCTTGGTGACTTCAATATAATAACCGAAGACAGTATTATAACGAATCTTAAGGGAAGGGATATTGGTTTGTTTTCTTTCCTGCTCTTCCAGTCGCCTCAAACTTGATTGCCCTTTTTCCGTTTCTTCAATTAACTGATCCAGCTCTTCAGAAACTCCCTTTTGAATTATATTGCCAGCTTGATTATTTGCCGGAGCATCAGGACGAATAGTGCAGCTTATCTCCGTTGCCAATTCACGAATAGAGTTTAAAACAGTTTTGGAAACATAAACGGATTTATCAAAAGGGATAATTTCCAAACTCGTATGTAAAGACTCAGATAAAGACAACAGATCCCTACCGTTACACTGCGGATGGGAGATTTTCCCCAATTTTCTTTCAATATCCCCCACTCGGGAAAGCTGTGGTCTGATTTGCTTTACTTTATCCGAAGAAGCTATCCATTGTTCAACAGAATCCAATCTCTTTTCCATCTCTTTTTTATTTGTAGAGGGGTTCCGCAGGCGAGCTTTTAACAGACGAGCACCGGAGGGGGTTTTCGTACGATTCACAACAGTAAACAAGCTTTCTTTTTTATCCCCATTGTAAGTTTCAAATAATTCCAAATGCCCTTGTGCCTGACTGGAGAACCACATTTCCTGTCCCAGAGTCTTTTTCTGAAAAGACTGAATAATTTTAATATTCCCTTGTTGGGCTTTGACATAACTCAAAAGACGAAAGGCGCTGGAAGGGATATCTTTTCTTGAATGGCCCTCTACTTCCTCATCTCTTTGAGCCGATTCAAAAACACTGATATGAAAATGATTCCATTCCTTTTTGGAAAAAAATTGTTCTTTTTGATTGGCCGTCAGCACCAATTCCACTGGATTTAAAAGATGAATAAGATGCCACTTGGTTTTTTCATCTGTAGTAAGATAAAAAAAGGCTTCACCGGTCGAAGTGTCTGTAAAACTGACGGAATGTTCATCAAAAGCACATAGATAATGCGCACTTAATTGATCCAGACTTTCCGGATCATAAACCATTCCAGGTGTGAGAATACGGGTCACTGCCCTTTTCACCAGCCCTTTTGCCTGTGACACCGGCTCTACCTGATCACAAATAGCCACTTTCAAACCAGCCGCCAATAACTTACCTATAGGTCCGGCTATACTATGGTGAGGAACCCCACACATCTTGGTTTCATCGGCGGATTTTTTATTTCTGAATGTTAATGTAATATTTAAAATAGGAGCCGCTCTTTCGGCATCTTCATGAAACATCTCGAAAAAATCCCCCATCCGAAACAAGAGAATTTTATCTTTATGGAGCGATTTAATTTGCCAATATTGCCTCATCAAAGGGGTCAGTTTTTTCGTCTGCATAGTGTTCTTTTCTATAACAAGACTTAAGAATCAGTCAATAATCCACAGTAAGTTACATAAGCTTAGAAAACCATGCCTTTTCTTTGATAAATACAGGCTCTAAACAGAGAAACAAATAATTCAATAGTAAAAACCTTAAGTTAAGGTAGATAAAAAATTCAGCCTCGACCTGTTTTTTACCGATAAAAAATATTGATATGTATAAATTGTATTGTTGGTGCTCTATCACCATTTTACTGACACTTATCATTGCTTGTGCCCCTTTGAATTTCCAAGGAGGAGAGGGCCTTCTACCCTCAGAAGATAATCCTTACACCATTGAATCAGCCTATTCAGGTTTTGAAAACATACTCAAAAAAGCCGGATGCCGTAACTTCCGGTCCTACGTATGGAATTACATCTACAGGATTGTCTCCAATGAAAACGGAAAACCGCCTCCTTACCATACAGTAAAAAAAAAAATTACCGAACGAATTCAAACATTGATGGAAGATCACAATGCATCGGAAGAAGTGATTCAACAGTTTGCCAGGCAATTTGTTGAAATCTATGCGCTGGTTACTGAACTCATGGACCAATATCAGGCAGCGGAAGCAACAGAAACTCTGGTTCAGCTGGAACTGGATATTGAGGGACAAAGTCATGCTGAGTTTACGGAAAAATTAAAACACACTTTTATAGAACTGGATAAGAGTGCCAAAGCACTCAACCAAAATTGCCAGGAAGAAACTCAACCTCACAATGCTGAAAGCAACAGAACTGCCGGTGATTCTCATTCCAAGGAATGGGATATAGAATGGTTTTACACAATGAGAAAAAACCTACATCCTTTAGTGTATGGAGCCAGAAAGGTTATGTCCACAGCCTATCAAAGTTGCTCTGTACTGGATCTGTTTTTAATGCCTGAAGGTCACAATACGAGAGGTGTTCGCATTACTTCCCGGCACCCCAGCGGGAATGGTTGGATAAGGGATATTTCCAGTATCAATTCATTAAAACGATCACATTATTACATCAGTCAAACTAACGTACCAAATAGTCAGCAGTGCCTGGATATTCATAATTACCCATTAATTTATGATTATGGCGGGAAACCTTCCACAACCCTACATTCTATTAATTTATTTAGAAACTCCGGTTCAGGATCACAATTTCTGGGTGTGGATTGTTCCGGATTTGTAGCAAGTGCTATGGCCAGCTCCGGATTAAGATTAAAACCAGGTGTATTTATTCGCCCTATTCATGTAAAAGGGGTCAATTCCTGGATGTTTAAAAACGCACACAGAAATAACCTCTCCTGCTTACAGCAACAGGATATCTCAATTCATAACCCCATACGTCCAGGGGATATTGTAGCTTCAAATACACATATTTTTATTGTAGATGCAGTGGGAAATGACCCCCTCGGCTTACATTCCATTAGAGATTCCAGTAAATGTCATTCCGGTAGAATAAAACTCAGCAATTTCGATTTCAGTATTATTCAAAGTAGCGCGCACAATAATGGTGTAGGTATTAACCGAATGCATGTTGCGCCAGCTATAGACGGCCTAAATACGATGGAAACAGGACTGAAAAGAGTAGCCTCTCGAGCCTGCTACAAAATGTTTGGACAAAACTTTCATAGAGATATTACAGAGATCGCCATTCTCCGTCACGCTTCCAACGAACCTTCGTGCCGTGACCGGGAGATCTACCTTGAAAAACAGGAATGCCTCACGGCCTGTGAGCCGCAAAATATTTTATAAAAAGAAGTATATAAGTGCACCACCTATCAACAATACAACTATACAAATTTTTATAGTATCCAAGGGAGTTTTCCTTACCTGTGCATAACCCCCTCTATTTCCTTTCATAACTTCTGCATCCTCAATTTCTGTATCCTCTATTCCATCTCTTTCTTTTTTACTCTTTCCTTTCATTTTACTATAGATTGTGTATTCCATGTTTTGGCCCTCATTTTGATTCTCAACTACCATTTTCGGACAATTAATAATAAATAGTATAATAATTCTTGAAGTTTTGTGCTTTACCCTCTTTCATAGGCAAGTAAAGACTTTCTATATTGGATTTTTCGATCAATTTCTATACAACCGATTAACTTTTATACAGAAACCTATTTCAATAAAAAAAGTTACCTTAAATATTGGAAAAACTACATGACTATACTATATACTCACTATGTTTTTCTCTAATAAACCCAATCGGGAACATCGGCCTTCTCCCTCTTTCCAGGCTAAACAACATCAGGTGGAGTTTGATTGGAAATCCAGGATTAAAGAACTTTCCTCCGTTCCAAGTAACTCCCTCATGGACATGGATGTTTTATTTATTGGAGGAGGACCAGCCGGACTCAGTGGAGCTATTTATTTAAAGCAACTTTGTCAAAAAGAATTTCCCGACATTCAAATCGGAATAATAGAAAAAGCCAGCCGCATTGGAGGACACTCTCTCTCCGGCGCTGTTATCAATCCCGTAGCTTTAAAACAGCTATTTCCTGATACAGATTCAAAAGACTTTCCTTTTCGCCAAAAAGTAGAAAGAGAGAAACTATTCTATCTTACTTGCAATGGAAAGTGGTCTCTCCTCCCCCCTCCTACCATGAAAAATAAAAATTTTTATACAGCTTCCCTTTGTGAAGTGCTGAGATGGATGGCGGAAAAAGCGGAAGCTATGGATATTTCCATATTTACCTCTTTCACTGCCAATGAATTGCTTATAGAAAATGATTATATAAAAGGAGTCAGTACCTTTCCCGCAGGATTAAATAAAGATAATTCCCGTTCTCCGAATTATCAGGATCCTATTTCTATTCGATCTAAATTAACTGTTCTGGCCGATGGTTCACGAGGACACCTTTCCCAGACATGGATGAAATGGAAAAATATCACCTCCAAATATCCACAAACTTATGCCTTGGGTGTAAAAGAAATATGGGAAGTACCTCCCGAATCTTTATCCGGTATGGAAAGGGAAATATGGCATACAATGGGATGGCCTCTATCGGCAAATTGTTTTGGTGGAGCCTGGATGTATCCCCTCGCAAATAACCTTGTATCTCTAGGTCTGGTGGCCGGATTGGATTCCCCTCTTCAAAATCTGGATGTTCATCTGAAATTACAACAATTAAAAAATCACCCCTTATTCGCCTCCATTTTAAAGGACGGAAAATGTGTGGAGTGGGGGGCTAAAACGATTCCTGAAGGAGGGTATCATAGCATGCCAAATCAATTACACGATCATGGAATGCTGATGGCTGGTGATGCTGCCGGTATGGTAAATGTGCCAGCCCTTAAGGGAATACACTACGCAATGACGGCAGGTATGCTGACCGCGGAAACAGCCTTTTCCGCACTAAAGTCAAAAGATTTTTCCAGTAACACATTAAAAACCTATGATGAAAAAGTAAGAAAAAAAAGCTGTATAGGAAAAGAGCTTTACCCCGTTAGAAATGTTCGTCAGGCTTTCGAAAAAAATATTTTTTCAGGTCTTATAAAATCCGGATTGATGTTCTTAACTAAGGGCGTATTCCCGGGTGACCATAAAAAAGAAATAACCTCAGACTCAGAAAAGTTAAGAACAAAAAAAGAAAACAACCTTTTATCAAATAATGACAGGATCCAAATAAAACCTATTAACAAAACGGAAGCGGTTTTTCTATCCGGAAACAAAACCAGAGATGATATTCCCCCACACTTAAAAGCGAATACAAACTTACCTGAAGAAATACAGGACTTCTACACCCATTTATGTCCTGCCGGAGTGTATGAAAAAAAAGACGACAAATTAATCATCAATGCCTCCAATTGTATTGACTGTAAAGCAACAGATATATTAGGCCCAAGATGGACTCCAAAAGAAGGAGGTACCGGCCCGAATTACACCAAAATGTAAAAATTACAATATATTAAACCACCAAAATACCAAGTATATTTGACAAGTTTATTGATTATTGGAATATATTTGTCAACTTTATGAAATACATTATCTTTAAAAAATATTGTTCTCTTCTGTCATTTATTTTTCTGGCACAGACTATGGCGTTTGCAAATACAAGTGACAGTATTCAAAAAGACCAAGAATCGTTTCTCGATCCTCTCGTACAAAACCAGATAGCAGTGATCCGGGAATACAATGCAGAAGTACAGAACCTATTAATCTCCATCCCCCAAACAAAAAGCGATGAAGAAAGGAGTGTTGAAGCTCAAAGATTAACACTATTAATGAGAGACCCGGCAGCCGGTACTTTCTTTTGGGCCGTACACACTTTGGAGGCAATTGCCGAAAGGAAAACAATCCCCACTAACACCCGCATTTCCGCTATCAGGGCCCTATCAGAGAATACAATCCCCAACTACAATATGAACGACATAATATTTGAAGAAGCAGTCCCCCCCCTGGAAATAATGAGAGCTGTGGCAAAAGGCAGGGATCAACTCAAGACAAACTACACCCAAACAAAAAGAAGATTTTCAAAGCTATATCACTTTATACACCTGGACCCTTCTATTAGGGAAGCCTGGGCCGCGACATGGATTAATATAACCATACATAACCCTAACATTAATATACATGAAAAATTACTTTATCTGTTATCCAGCAACGAAATCACTACACAACAAATGGCTCTTCTCATTGCAGAAAAGCTAAAAAATGAATACTTTATGCGTTTTGATCCTATAATACGAAGAAGAATAAATGGTATACGATCAAGTATTAAAACATCAGAAGATTCACTCGGCTTACAATATTCCCAAAACCCTCAAAGAAGGGCTCACTCCCATACAGAAACCCAAAGTCCACTACCAGCGGCTGTTTCCACACCATGCCCCTCAACCTTTTCTAATTTATAGAAATATAACACAGGCTAAACTATTTGGATTACCGTCATTATTTCTCTATTGAACAGAAGTACTCTCCCGTTCCTTAGATGAAGCGGAAGAGGAAAACCCCGCACCTGGCAGTACCACTGATTCTTCTTCTTTCTGTTCATCAAAAACCAGTTTCCACTTTCTATAAGAACTCAGTCCGGTACCGGCTGGGATCAGTCTTCCCATAACAATATTTTCCTTCAGACCGGAAAGTTGATCCATCTTGGATTGAACCGCTGCTTCTGTAAGCACTTTTGTTGTTTCCTGGAAAGAAGCCGCTGAAATCCAGCTATCTGTACTCAGAGACATTCTGGTAATACCCATGAGAAGTAATTTGAACTGAGCCGGTTTCCCTCCGGAATTTTCCACTTGCCTATTCACTTTCAACATTTCTGATTTATCTATTTGTTCCCCAACCAGATACTTTGTATCCCCTGAATCAGCCACTTCCACTTTCCTCAACATTTGACTGACAATCACTTCAATATGTTTGTCGTTAATCACCACACCCTGCAAACGATACACAGCCTGTATTTCATCAACTAAATAAGAAGAAAGAGCTTTGCTACCGGAAATATGTAAAATATCATGTGGATCACTGGGGCCATCCATAATTGTTTCACCGGCTTTAATATACTCTCCCTCTCTTACAACGACATGCTTTCCTTTCGGAATGAGATATTCTTTTTGCTCATTATCCTTGGAAGTGACAATCACCCGTTGTTTTCCTTTCAAATCCTTTCCAAAGCTAACTGTCCCATCTATTTCACAAATAATAGAAGCTTCCTTTGGTTTTCTCGCTTCAAATAATTCAGCAACACGAGGCAAACCTCCTGTTATATCCTTTGTTTTTGTGGATTTCTTGTGAATTTTTGCAATCATTTCACCAGCTGTAATCTGGTCTCCATCAGAAATCAACAAATGAGCTCCAACCGGTATAGTATAGGAAATAGGTGTGTTTTGACCTGGAACAAGAATATTTTTACCATCTTTATCCACAATAGCTACTGTGGGTTTTTGATCAGAGGACTTGCTTTTTACAATCATTTTTGTTGCAAATCCTGTAACCGGATCCACTTGCTCACTCATAGAGACACCTTCTTCAATATCAATAAATTTTACCCACCCGGCATTGTCCGCCACAATGATATTGGAATAAGGATCCCATTCAGCCAGTAAACCCCCTCTCTCAACTTTATCCCCTTCTTTAACACTTAAAACAGAGCCATAAGGTACGGCCAGCCTTTCCTTTTCCCGACCTGCTTCATCTTCAATAGTTAATTCACCACTACGGTTCATTACCGTTAATTTTTTATTTTTATTTTCAACAAATATAATATTATCAAAACGAACTTTTCCGTCGTAACGAGCTGTGTGCACAGACTGTTCTACTGAACGGGAAGCTGTTCCACCCGTATGAAATGTTTTCATAGTAAGCTGGGTACCCGGCTCACCAATAGATTGAGCCGCAATCACTCCTACTGGTTCACCCAAATTAACCGTTTGACCACGGGCCAGGTCACGACCATAACATTTAATGCAAATACCCCTATGAGCCTGACAAGTAAGAGCGGAACGTATTTTAACAGATTCAATACCAGCCGCTGCAAAAGCAGACAGAACATACTCGTCAATTTCCTGCCCGGCTTTAACCAGCATTTCACCACTATCCGGGTGTCTGATATCCTCAAAAGAAGTTCTACCTAATACGCGATCACTGAGAGACTGCTCCATCCCACTACCTTCTATAGGTGCCCGCACTTCCACATATTCAGAAGTACCACAATCTGTCTCCGTAATAACCAGGTCCTGAGCTACATCAACCAACTTACGCGTCAGATAACCGGAGTTAGCTGTTTTAAGAGCCGTATCCGCCAATCCTTTACGGGCTCCATGAGTGGAAATAAAATATTGCAAAACAGTTAAGCCCTCACGAAAGTTAGCTGTAATAGGAGTTTCAATAATTTCCTGAGAAGGTTTTGCCATCAATCCCCGCATACCGGCTAATTGACGTATTTGCGCCGCTGAACCCCTCGCTCCCGAATCAGCCATAATAAAAATGGAATTAAAACTATCAGACTCCACTTTCGAGCCATCTTTCAAAGTAAATGTCTCTTTCTCCAGGTTACTCATCATCTCTTTGGCCACCCGATCTCCACAATGAGTCCATATATCCACCACCTTATTATATCTTTCACTATCTGTAATAAGTCCTTCATCATATTGAGTGCGAATCTCCTCTACTTTCTGACGGGCTTTTTGCAGCAGGCTTTCTTTGGATTTAGGTATAACCAAATCATCCAGGCAAATAGAAATACCGGCTATAGTGGAATACTTAAATCCGTAGTTCTTCAAAGCATCTGCAAGTAAAACTGTTTTCTTCCCACCGGATAAACGAAAGGTCTTGTCAATCAAATCAGCCAAGGCTTTTTTAGTCATCACTTTATTGTAATATTCAAGAGGCACTTCATAAGGAATGGCATCACTGAGAAGAGCACGGCCAACCGAAATATCCACCAGCTTATTTTTTATACGACATTTAATAGCCGCCTGCAGGTCCACATATCCGTTTTCATAAGCATAAATCACATTCTGTACACTACTGAAAACCTTTCCTGTTCCCTTTGCCCCCGGACGAATTCGAGTCATCCAGTAAATACCTAAAACAATATCCTGAGTCGGGTTGATAATAGGCTTACCATTGGCCGGGCTTAAAATATTATTAGTGGACATAATCAACACTCGGGCCTCCACCTGAGCTTCCACCGATAACGGAACATGAACAGCCATCTGATCTCCGTCAAAATCAGCATTAAAAGCAGTACAAACAAGAGGGTGAAGTTGGATGGCCTTACCTTCATGCAGAACAGGTTCAAAAGCCTGAATACCCAGCCGGTGCAATGTAGGAGCACGGTTAAGCAGCACAGGATGTTCTTTTACCACCTTGGACAAAATATCCCATACTTCCACGCTTTCCTGATCCACCAGTTTTTTTGCCTGCTTGATAGTGACAGCCAAACCTCTTTCCCGTAATTTGTTGTACACAAAAGGTTTAAATAACTCCAACGCCATTTTCTTGGGTATACCACACTGATGCAAACGAAGTTTTGGCCCCACTACAATCACAGAACGTCCTGAGTAATCCACCCGTTTCCCAAGAAGATTCTGACGAAAACGACCCTGCTTTCCTTTCAACATATCACTTAAGGAACGAAGAGGTCTTTTATTGGCACTTGTAAAAGTTTTTCCGCCACGCCCATTATCCAAAAGAGAATCCACTGCTTCCTGAAGCATCCTTTTCTCATTTCGAATAATCACTTCCGGAGCATTTAACTCCTGCAGTTTCTTTAAGCGATTATTTCTGTTAATCACACGACGATATAAATCATTCAGATCTGAAGCGGCAAAACGCCCTCCATCCAACGGCACCAAAGGACGAAGATCAGGTGGAATAACAGGAAGCACTTCCATCATCATCCACTCAGGACGATTATTTGAATGCAGAAAAGTTTCCACCACTTTTAATCGTTTCGTCAGTTTCTTACTGAGAGTAATTAGTTGTGTTTCCTGTAATTCTTTTCGAATTTTTCTGGAAAGAAACTCCAAGTCCAATTCCTTCAGCAGATCCCGAATAGCTTCACCACCAATAGAGACAGTAAAATGAGGACCGTATTTTAACTGAGCCTCCTGATATTCAGCTTCAGATAAAAGCTGACCTTTTTGAAGGTCTGTTTCCTTGGGATCCAACACCACATAAGATTCACAGTAAAGCACACGCTCCACTTCTTTAAAGTTCATATCCAATAAAACACCAATTCGACTGGGCAGGGAGCGCAACATCCAAACATGAGCAACAGGAGTAGCCAGTTGGATATGACCGATACGTTCTCTTCTCACTTTGGATTTCGTCACTTCCACGCCACATTTTTCACAGACAACACCCCGGTACTTCATCCCTTTGTATTTTCCACACAAACATTCATAATCCCTGACAGGGCCAAATATTTTAGCACAAAACAATCCTTCCCTTTCCGGTTTAAAAGTTCGATAGTTTATAGTCTCCGGCTTTCTCACTTCTCCATAACTCCACGAACTTATTTTATCCGGGGAAGCCAGAGATATTCTCACACTATTAAATGCCAACGGATCTTTCGGTTTATCAAAAAAATTTAATAAATCTCTCACTTCCTACTCCTCTTTTTTTAATTGACTGCCGCTATCATCAGCCGTTGGTGACTCTGTCAACAGTTCTGATTCAATCATTTCTACATTCAACCCGAGACCCTGTAGTTCCTTAATAAGCACATTAAAAGATTCCGGAATTCCAGGTTCCAAAATGTTTTCCCCTTTTACAACACTTTCATACATCCTAATCCGTCCCGCCACGTCATCTGACTTCACTGTCAAAAATTCCTGAAGACAATAAGCCGCTCCATAAGCTTCAATGGCCCATACCTCCATTTCACCCAAACGTTGGCCACCAAACTGCGCTTTCCCACCCAAAGGTTGCTGGGATACAAGAGAATAGGGGCCAATAGAACGGGCGTGAATTTTTTCCTCCACCAAATGATGTAACTTAAGCATATACATTACCCCCACTGTTACAGGTCGGTGGAAAGGCTCTCCGGTTCTACCATCAAACAATACAGTTTGTCCGGAACGGGGAAGCTGAGTTGTATCCAAAAGATTTTTAACATCTTCTTCAGCAGCTCCATCAAACACAGGAGTAGCAACGAACACACCATCTTTCATTCCCTGAACCATCTTTTTCAAAGAAGAATCATCCGCTTTTTTTACTCTCTCTACAATTTCCTTATCATCTTTATAGAAATTCAATAGGATTTTTCTAACATAATCCAATTTAGATTGATCAATATGTTCCTGAAGCTGCCGGCCCAAAGCGTAAGCCGCCCACCCCAAGTGTGTTTCCAGAATCTGACCGATATTCATACGAGAGGGCACACCCAGTGGATTCAACACCATATCAACAGGAGTTCCATCAATCAGATAAGGCATACTCTCTTCAGGTAAAATATGCGAAATAACACCTTTGTTCCCATGACGACCGGCAAACTTATCTCCCACCTGTAACTTTCTCTTTACCGCTACATACACTTTCACCATCTTAATTACACCAGGAGGCATTTCATCCCCTTTGGAAAGACGCTCCACCCTGTCCTGAAAAACCATTTCAACAGCCGACAATCTGTTCTTGGCAGATTCTATTAATTTAGTAACAGCCTCTCCCACTGACTCATTTTTCAAAGGTATATAAGCCAAAAGTGCAAAAGGGATTTTGTCCACATCCTGGCTTTGAATAGTATAACCTTTCGGAAGCAATTCTTCCGAACCATCATCACTCAATAGCACATCCACAGTTTTTTGACCGACCAGGATCTCCCTTACTTGATCAATAGTATTATTTTGAATAACATTCTTTTCAATTTCAAAATCTTTTTCTAATTTTTCTCTTTTTTCCTTGATAATTTCAGTCAGCCTTTCGTTTTTATCCATAGGGTCCCGACTGTAAATCTGAGTATTAATCACTGTACCGTACACCCCCGAGGGAGCACGTAGAGAGGTATCACGCACCTCACCCGCTTTTTCACCAAAAATAGCCAATAGCAATTTTTTCTCCGGAGAAACCTGTGATTCCCCCTTAGGGGTAATTTTTCCAACCAGAATATCACCTGGTTTCACTTCCGCTCCAATACGGATAATACCTGACCCATCCAGATCCTTTAAAGCCTCTTCCCCCACATTGGCAATATCAGAAGTAATCTCTTCTCTGCCTAATTTGGTGTCTCTGGCCACACACTCAAATTCTTCAATATGAATGGAAGTGTAAACATCTTCTTTTATCAGACGTTCAGAGATAAGTATGGAGTCCTCAAAATTGTATCCGGCCCATGGAGTAAAAGCGACAAGAATATTCTGCCCCAAAGCCAATTCACCTTTATCAGTTGAAGGACCATCAGCAATCACATCCCCTTTACGAACACGATCACCATGCTTCACGATCGGTTTTTGATTGAAACAAGTGTTTTGATTTGTCTTCTGATATTTAATCAAATTATAAATATCCACACTGGCCCCTAGTTTGCCACTTTTATGAAAGAGGCGCACAACAATTCGGCTGGCATCCACTCCCTCAACAACTCCATCCGCTTTGCAGACCACACTGGTGACAGAATCCCTGGCAACCAGTTTCTCTACACCTGTACCCACTAAAGGAGCACTCGCTCTCATCAAAGGAACCGCCTGCCTCTGCATGTTGGATCCCATCAAAGCCCTGTTTGCATCATCATGTTCTAAAAAAGGAATAAGAGAAGAAGCTATAGACACCAACTGACAGGGAGAGACATCCATTAAAGACACTTCTTCTTTTTTTACAACTTTATATTCCCCGTCCACACGAACAGTCACATTCTGCCCTTTTGGAATCCGATTAAACTCAGGGTCCGCCTGTGCAATACAGTGTGTTTGCTCCTCCAGAGCGGAAATATAATTTATTTTATTTGTTACCTTATTGCTATTGACTTCACAGTAAGGAGTTTCAATAAACCCATACCTGTTGATGCGGGCAAAAGTAGCCAAAGAGGCAATCAAACCGATATTAGGACCCTCTGGTGTTTCAATGGGACATATCCGACCATAGTGGGTAGGGTGCACATCCCGAACCTCAAAACCGGCACGATCACGAGTCAATCCACCAGGTCCCAATGCAGATAAACGACGTTTATGAGTAATTTCCGACAAAGGATTAGTCTGATCCATAAACTGAGAAAGCTGACTGGAACCAAAAAACTCCTTTACTACAGCAGAAACAGACTTGGCGTTAATCAGGTCATGCGGCATCATCGTATCCAGGTCTTTCATACTGATTCTTTCGCGGATAACCCTTTCCATTCTAACCAACCCAATACGGTATTGATTTTCCACCAATTCCCCAACAGAACGCACCCTACGATTACCCAGATGATCAATATCATCCACCTGGCCTTTTCCATTTTTTAAATCAATCAGAGTACGAAGAACATTTAAAATATCCTCCTCTTTTAATATTCCGGGATTTTTATCTTTTAATGGTACCTTTGAGTTAAAACGGTGACTCATCTTCAATCGCCCCACTTCCCCCAAATCATAAGTTTCCGGATGAAAAAAGAGTCGATTAAAAAACGCTTCTGCCGCTTCCGCTGTAGGTGGTTCACCTGGCCGCATTCGCTTATAAATATCCAATAAAGCCTCTTCCCGATTGGATACCTTATCCATCAATAGTGTATTAGATAAATAAGGACCTACCGTGAAACCATCGAAAAAAATCAAATGAAATTGAGAGATCCCATTTGCTTTCGCGGCTTCAAAGATTTCTTCTGTCATAGTGTCATTTGTATCTGCAATAATTTCTCCTGTTTTGGAATTGAAAACAGGCTTGGCAATCACAGCGCCGGTTAATTCAGAAGGAGTAAGTTCAATTTCCTTTATACCGGCAGCCAATACTCTTTTTATAACCATCCTCGTAATTCGACGACCGGATTTAACAAAAATATTCCCTTTCTTATCTTTGATATCAGAAGAAGCTCTCTGACCGGCCATTTTTTCAATATTGATAGGGCGAAAAATCTTGCCGTTGGAAAGGACAGAGACGACAGAAAGATCATAAAAATATTCCAGAATTTTTTCTTCTGTATAACCTAAAGCTTTTAAAAAAATAGTAGCGGGGAATTTTCGACGACGATCAATCCTCGCATAAATCAAATCTTTATGATCAAACTCAAAGTCCAACCAGGAACCACGATAAGGAATCATACGGGCAGAGTAAATAAGTTTTCCGGTTGTATTGGAACGGCCGCCATCATGATCGAAGAAAACACCAGGAGAACGATGAAGCTGGGAAACAATGACTCTTTCTGTACCATTAATAATAAAAGACCCACTATCTGTCATAAGAGGAACTTCCCCTAAAAAAACCTCCTGTTCCTTTACATCTCTGATTGTCTTTTCCGAAGATCCCTCCTGAACATCAAATACTATCAAACGAAGTAAAACCTTCAGAGGAGCTGCATAGCTTATTTTTCTTTGACGACACTCATCAATATCATAAACAGGGTACTGAAAAGTATATTTAACAAATTCCAATTGAACAACACCCTTATAATCCTGAATAGGGAAGATAGATTTAAATACCCCTTGCAAACCAATACTCTCTCTACGCTCAGGATCCACATCTTTTTGTAGAAAACTTTCATAAGAATATTTTTGCAGTTCTATCAGATTGGGAACATCTACCGCACTGGTTACACGGCCAAAGCTTTTCCTTAATCTGAGATTGGATGCTGTTACGGGCAACTTGGACATTTGTCCTCCTTATAAAATATAAAAAATCTCCCACACAGAAAAAAGCCCATCCTCTATTATCGCCTCTTTCTGAATTCTACTCTCTATCCAAACTAACTTAATATATTATTGAAAGAAAAACTCACTGCACTTCCACTTTGGCACCAGCTTTTTCCAAAGCCGCTTTCATTTTATCCGCTTCTTCCTTGGACACCTTTTCCTTAATTGTCTTGGGCGCTCCGTCCACTAAATCTTTTGCCTCTTTCAATCCCATACCGGTAAGACTGCGCACCTCTTTAATAACGGCAATTTTATTGGAACCAACACCAGCCAAAGTAACATTAAACTCCGTTTTTTCCTCTTCAGCAGAAGCTCCCGCTCCGGCCGGAGCCGCCGCCACAACTGGTGCAGCTGCACTCACACCCCACTTCTCCTCTAAATCCTTAATTAAACCAGCCAGCTCAATAACCGGCATTTGAGACAAATGCTCAATAAGTGCTTCTTTTGTAATTGTCATCTTTTTTCCCTCCGTTTATGGTTTTTACATTACTTATTTACTTTAAACCTGTTTCTCCAATTTTATTTTTTTTCTTTTTCTTCCTTATATGAACCCATCACCTGAAGTAATCCCTGCGGAGCTGCTGAAAAAACAGCCAACAAATTCGATAGAGGAGCTGACAGCACCGACAAAAATTTAGCCTGCAGCACTTCAAGGGTCGGCAATGTAGCTAATGTTTTTATATCAACCAAGTTAATACCTTTTCCATCCAAAAATCCGGTTTTGAGCTTTAAAGTCTCTGTCTGCTCAACATAATTAGAAAGAATTTTAGCGACTTTGGATGGTTCACCAAAAGCAAACACAAAAGCATTGGATCTGGTCAATTTGGACTGCAAATGTTCTTTTACTTCAGGATAATCATCCAAAGCTTTTTTAAATAAAGTGTTTCGACACACTTTCATATCAGCCAAGCCCTCGTTCCTTAACTCCTTCCGCATTTTTGTTATCTGTTCTACATTTAAACCCTGAAAATCCACAAGAAAACCGGCTTTGGCCTTCTGGATACTCTCAGATAAACTCTTAACCTGCTCTTCTTTTCTTAAACGCGTAATCACTACCTGCTTCTCCTTTATTAACCTGCCTGAGTCTGGCTATCAGCAGTATCTGCCAGCACAGACGGCCCCATTGTGGAAGACAAAGCTATTTTTTTTAAATAAACACCTTTACTGGAAGAGGGTTTGGACTTTATCACGGCCTTCAAAAAAGCTAAAAAGTTCTCTTTTATACCATTCACACCCATTGAGCAACGACCAATAGAACTATGAATGATACCATTCTTATCCGCTCGGAAAGTGGCTGTTCCCTTCTTCTCCTTTTCCACGGCTGGAGCCACCTTCATCGTCACTGTCCCCAATTTTGGATTGGGCATGAGGCCTTTCGGTCCTAAAATTTTAGCGACTTTTGAAACCACAGGCATCATATCCGGGGTGGATATGGCACAATCAAAATCCAGCCATCCGCCTTTTATCTTCTCCACCATATCCTCAGCACCCACAAAATCAGCCCCCGCTTTTTTCGCTTCCTCCTCTGCCGGGCCTTTCGCAAACACTAAAACACGAACTTTTCGACCCAAACCATGAGGAAGGGCTACTGAACCACGCACCTGCTGATCATTCTTACGCGTATCCACTCCCAATAAAACAGCCACATCTACAGACTCATCAAAGCGGGCAACAGGATTGTCTATTACCATCTGTAAAGCCTGATCCACAGAATAAGGCTGATCGTTTATCTTCTCACGAACCGCTTTATACTTTTTTCCACTCATGTTCTTTCCCTCTATTCAGAAACTTCCAAACCCATACTCTTTGCGGTTCCTATCACCTGGGATACCGCTGAATCCAATTCCAAACCGTTGAGATCCGGTAATTTAAGACGTGCAATCTCCTTGACTTTATCCAAACCCACCTTCCCCACTTTATCCTTTTGAGGCATTTTAGAACCACTCTCAATACCAGCTGCCTTTTTCAATAATACCGACACAGGGGGCGTTTTCGTAATAAAATCGAAAGAGCGATCCTGAAATACATCAATAATAACCGGCACAATAGTGTCTCCCATTTTCTGGGTTTTAGCATTAAATTGTTTACAAAAATCCATAATATTAATTCCATGCTGACCTAAAGCGGGGCCCACCGGAGGGGCAGGGTTGGCTTTGCCCGCCGGAATTTGAAGTTTAATTTGAGAAACAATTTTTTTCTTCGCTGCCATATTATTACTCTTCCCTATATACCTGTGAAAAATCCAACTCCACAGGAGTCGGACGACCAAAAATACTTACTGAAACCTTAACTCTACCTTTTTCCTGGTTCACTTCCTCAACCACTCCACTGAAAGACTTAAAAGGCCCATCTATTACCTTTACATGTTCCCCAGCTGTAAAAGAAATCCGGGCGTGAGGATGAGCGGAATCTTCTTTTATCTGGTGTGTAATAGCCTCAATCTGCTGAACCGGAACTTCCGTGGGTGCTCCCTGTTTACCTACAAAATTAACTACATTGGAAGCACTTTTTATTAAATGCCATAGATGATCTGTCAATTGCATTTGAATAAAAACATAGCCTGGATAGAATTTCCTTGGCCGGGTCACTTTTTTACCCTTAACGACTTCAACCACCTCTTTCTCAGGAATGAGAATGTCCCGTACCTGGCCATCCAAATGATGGTCCTTCGCCAAACGTTTAATCGCTTCCCTGGCTTTAAATTCACAATTTGTCTTGGTCTTAACAATATACCACTTAAAATTGTCACTTGTTGTAAGTTCTGACTCACTCATTGTTTATTCCTCAATCAATAATGAAATTAACAACCGCATTGCTAGCCAGGTCAAATACACCCAAAACAAAGCCCGAAATCATCAAAATAATACATACCAATACTGTCATCCCTAAAGTAGCCTGGCGGGAGGGCCATACCACTTTACGCACTTCCACCACCACTTCATGAGCCCATATTCTGGTTTTTTCCCTAAGCTGCAAAAACAAAAAGACACCCAGGCCGACTAAAACAGGAACACCATGACGAACCCACTCCTGACCATAAGCCATTGCCACCATTCCTGAATAAACAGCTAAAAGTTCAAATAAAATCCGCACTACAAAGGCAGTGAGAAAGCCGGCAGCTACAAACGACAAGGTAATAATTTTTACATTTTCTTCTTTAATCATTTTTTTACCTATCAGAAAAAACAGGGCAGGAGGGATTCGAACCCCCAACCTACGGATTTGGAGTCCGCCGCTCTACCGTTAGAGCTACTGCCCTTCTTTTTTACTTAGGGCAGATTCTGTCCGTAATACCTTCATCTACCCATTACCCTCAATTTTTAATGGTTCTTCACTTTGACGTCTTCGCTCCAACTTCTCTAAAATGGCTATTACTCAACCACTTCGATAACTACACCAGCCCCAACTGTTCTGCCACCTTCCCGAACGGCAAATTTACTTCCTTTTTCCATCGCAATAGGACAAATCAACTCTACTTCCATAGTGGCGTTATCACCTGGCATTACCATCTCCGTGCCTTTCGGCAAAACAATAGCTCCCGTCACATCTGTTGTACGAAAGTAAAACTGAGGACGATAACCATTCAAAAAGGCTGTATGACGACCTCCTTCATCTTTCGTCAAAATATAACATTCGCACTTAAATTTCTTATGTGGAGTAATGGTCCCGGGGGCGGCCAACACCTGTCCCCTTTCCACATCTGTCTTATCCACACCTCTAAGCAAACAACCGGCATTATCTCCAGCTTCTCCTTGATCCAACTCTTTCCTGAACATTTCAATACCTGTGACCACTGTTTTGTTTGTATCGCGAATACCCACAATTTCCACTTCGTTACTCACTTTCACGAGACCTCTTTCGATACGACCTGTAACAACGGTACCTCGACCGGAAATAGAGAAAACATCCTCAATAGGCATCAAAAAAGGCTTGTCTTTATCCCTTACAGGAGAAGGAATATTTTCATCGATGGCCTTCATCAGCTCCATTATAGACTCTTCCGCCTTGGCATCCCCCTCCAAAGCTTTTAAAGCCGAACCTTTGATAATAGGGGTAGTATCCCCGGGAAATTTATATTCGTTTAAACGTTCACGAATTTCCATTTCAACCAGTTCCAGAAGTTCCGGATCATTAACCTGGTCACATTTATTCATGTAAACCACAATAGCCGGCACCCCTACCTGCCGAGCCAGTAGAATATGTTCACGGGTTTGAGGCATAGGACCATCTGCTGCAGACACAACCAAAATAGCTCCATCCATCTGAGCCGCACCTGTAATCATGTTTTTGACATAATCTGCGTGACCCGGACAGTCCACATGAGCATAGTGGCGCTTCTCTGTTTCATATTCCACATGAGCGGTAGAAATAGTAATTCCCCGCGCTTTTTCTTCCGGAGCTTTGTCAATTTGATCGTATTTCATAATTTCCGCCCCACCTTTTTTTGCCAACACAGAAGTAATGGCTGCGGTCAGGGTCGTCTTTCCGTGATCCACGTGTCCGATTGTACCCACATTCACATGTTCTTTATTTCTCTGAAATTTTTCTTTTGCCATTGAACTGCTCCTCCCTTTTATATTTTGTTTTTATGTTTTATCTGTCCATTAGCAATTAATTCAACACAAATGGTTAATCTTTATTTAATATCCAATATCTGAGTAAAATAAAACCCTTTTTTTATAAAATTTTTTAGAAAAATGCAAACTTAGCGGAAATAAAACCTCAACTATGAAGCCCATGACAGGATTTCAACCCTCAACTATGGAGCCCATGGCGGGAATCGAACCCACGGGCCATATCCTTACCAAGGATGGGCCCGGATCCGCTGAGCCACACTCACCTATATGGAGCCCATGGCGGGAATCGAACCCACGGGCCATATCCTTACCTAGGATGGGCCCGGATCCGCTGAGCCACTTCCCCCTAATCATGGAGCCCATGGCGGGAATCGAACCCACGGGCCATATCCTTACCTAGGATGGGCCCGGATCC